>JAMOPH010000261.1 GCA_027064665.1 bacterium
CCGGTCCGGCGTGCCCGTCTAAATCGCACATCATCACCGAGCCGTAGATGTGCCCGGGATGACCTCGCCCGGTTCCGCCGAAACTTGTGATTTCGCCCGAAGTTCCCACGGCATACAGCCCGCCCGTGACATCACCGAAGGCAAGGTCCGGGGAATAATCGCCGTTGGCATCGCACCACGACACCTGCGAGTAAACCCACGCACCATACGACTCCACCAGGAAAAACGGGTCGTCAATTCTGGAGCCGTCGGGTTCAAAGGCGGCAATCAAGCCGTAGTTTGTGCCGGTTATGTCGTGGGCGCCGCAGAAAATTTCGTAAGCGCCGTCGCAGTCGCAGTCAAACAGAAGCGGCGCCGAATAACTGAACGCCTCATAGGATTCAAGTTCCACAGGGAAACCGGGAAGTGCCTCGCCGGTGTGGTCAAAGGCGGAAAGGGTCTGGTATCCCTCAACGAAAATTTCGGAGAAACCGTCGCCGTCAACATCGCCGCAGGCGGGGGTCGCCACAGGTCTTCCCACCGAGGACTCAAATCCCGCAGACCATTCCACGGCGCCATCTTCGGCGGCAACGCAGAACAACACCGTGTCCACGGCGGCGATAATCTCCTCCTCGCCGTCGGCGTCAATATCGTCAACCACGGGGGAGATGTAATAGGCGCTATCGCCCAAATCAATCTGCCACGCAGGATTGAGGTTTTCGCCGTCCCAGAGGAATTCCGCCAGATTGCCATCGGCGGCAAGGACCACAATCGCCACCGTGTCCCGGCGCACAAACCACGCAACTTTTGACCTGACGGGACCGTAGCAGTATGCGGGAAATCCGGGCGCCGGCGTGCCATCAAGGGAAAATCCATAGAGGGAATCGTTCGTTGAGCCGAAGACGATGACCGTGGAAGAGTCCAACTGCACGAACGCCGGTGCGCCCCAGAGCGGAAGCGTATCCGACACGCCGAAATGCACCGGAAAGCCCTCAACCTGCCCGAACGCAACCGCCGAAAGGACCATCAAAAATGATAAAATTCTCATCGCTGCCTCCCCGATTGATATACTATGATTCGTGGAAAAATTGCATTTTGGCTGAAATTTGGCGGTAAATTCCTCCGAAAACGGACGCCCACCACGCAAAATTATACCCGCTAACTTCCTCATCGCCGCACACAGCGCTGTTTTAGGTAACTTCCCCCGGCTGACCAGACGCTTTTTGTATTCCCGGAATATCCGCCGCTTTTGACCGCCGCCGTTACTGAAAGATACATATGCCTCCTCGCCTCCGACTTTCCCTGACACGATAACCCTGACCTCCTCGCCTGCCTCAAATCTAATTCGTCCCGCCGCGGGACTCAACACTTTTTCTAAATTGTCCGGTTCGTGCTTGACAAATCCCCGATATGAACTTTATTAGACTTGGAGGTGCGCAGTGTTTTCCGAGCGAACGGTCCGCAAAGTTTTCCTCGTCCTTGACGCGCGGTGGGAGGTCAGGTGGAAAGACCTGAATGACTACGCCCGCGAACACGACACCCTTGAGGGATACCTTGAGGTCCTTGACGATTTCCCATATCAGCAGGTCGCCTTTGACGACGGCGTGGTGCGCGATTATAATTTCGCCGCGCAGGCGCAGTTCCGCCCATCATACGACGATTCGGGATACTATAACGGAATGTATGACCCCTGCGTGGAGTCGGGGCTTCCGCCCGAATACTGCCGCGGATGTCTGGGGCTTGTGAGCGATTTGATTGCGCTTCTGGAGCGCGACGGAGTTGCCGACCAGAAAGTTCTCGCCGCATACGCCGCCACAAAACCGCCGATGGAAATCCCTCTGAGGCGCCTTCCGTTCCGCAAGTCTGACGATTCTTCGCCGTTCCCAGAGACTTTTCCGTGTGCGTTTGCGCGCCCGCAGACATACCGTTTCAAAGGCGTCGGGCATTACGGCGACAACGGTTTCGCCTATGAGTTCGCCCGCGCCCGCGACACCTACGACG
>JAMOPH010000262.1 GCA_027064665.1 bacterium
CGTCCTAGGCGGTCTGAATTTCAGCGAGTTTCTCAAGTTGTTTCAGGCGTTTTTTCACATACTTTTCCGGTTTCCCCCCGCAGGCACCCAGATAAAGGGTATAGTAAAAATACGCCGGTGTATAGTGCCCCAGATTGTAATAGGCATCGCCCAGTGAAAGGTCAACCAGCGCCTGGTCGGTGTAGTTGCTCGCCTGCCGATACCAGTTGAGAGCGGAGTTCCAGTCGCCGGAAAGTTCGGACAGTTTGCCCATTCCCCAGTATCCTCCCCAGAAATCCGAGTGGGTGAGGGCTTTCTGGAACTCCTCCCGTGCCGCCGCGGTGTCGCCGTGGTCAAGTCTTATCTTCCCGAGGCGGAAGTGAAGTTCCGCATAGTGCGGGTCATCCGGGGGACAGCGCTCAAAATACTCCATCGCCTTTTTCTCGTCGCCCTTCTGAAGATAGAGGTCCCCGATATATCCCCACAGGTCGGTCATTGTCGGGTCAAGTTGGATAGCCTTGCGCATAAATATCTCTGCCCTGTAATCATCGCCGAGAGCGTAGTATGCCAGCCCCAGTCCGCGGAAAGCCTGTGCGTTCTGGGGGTCATATCCCACCGCCTTGCGGAATATCTTGGCTGCGTCCTTGTATTCGCCCTTATCCAGCAGGATTTTCCCCTGACGGATAGCCGCCGCCACCGGCGACTCGCCGGTCTGTTTTGGTGCGGCACAGCCCGAAAGGACAACCGCCAGCACCGATACCGTCGCAAGCACCAGAGCGATTTTTGTCATCTTATCAGCCATATCTTCGTTATCGTTGCGGGGTAGCCCTCAATCGTGGCAAAATATATCCCCGAGGGCACATTGTTGCCGTTGGGGTCGTCGCCGCGCCAGACCACCACGCCCGCGGCAGGAAAACGATTTATCACCCTTCCCTCTATGTCGCGGATTACAATGTGGTCGCCGGAGTTGACGCCCGCACAGACTATTTTCACCGCGGAATTAAACGGGTTCGGCGACGCCATTATTTTCCTGTTGGGCAGCGGGACAGATTCCTTCACCGTCAGAGTGAACAGGTCTATATTCACCGAATCGTCATACTGGTTGCCCACTATTGGAACCTCTCTGTCAATCATAGTGGCAAGTTCGCCGGGGTCAAGTGTGTCATTGCCATTAGAATCGCAGAAAAATTCAACCTTCTTTCCGCCCGATGGAATACCTGCCATCTGATAATGATATGTTCCCCCGCCCAAATCGGTTAAATTCATAAGCGAATATGTGCCTTCATATTCAAATGTGTCCATAGATGACCCGAGATAGTGATGATAGATATTGATTTTTATACTGTCAATCGGAATCATCTTTGTGGCGTTGTATATATACCCCTCAAACCCGCCCTCTGTGATTTTGTGGAGCGTATCGCCGCAGTAGTGGTCGCAGGACTCGTCCACATAGAAGGGACCGTAGAGGCACACAGGTTCGCCGGGGTCCTGAATTGTGTCGCCGTCGTCGTCGTGGGCGATGCTGACATAGTATTCAACCGGCGGGTCGGCGCAGAAAGAGCACCCCCCCGGCGGACTAAGGGTGAAATTCCCGCTGAAAAGAAGAACATCATACACTCTCTCGTCGCACACCTTCGGCGAAAGAACAACAATGTCAAGAAACTGATAATTATCGCAACTTCCGGTAATCTGGTCCGCTCCCGCCAAAGCGACAAGTATAAAGAGAATGCCCGCAATCGCCCTTTTCATATCTTATCCTCCATTACTTTACGATACACTTCCAGAGTCTGGCGGGCGGTGTTCTGCCATCGGAATTTTTTTGCTCGCTCAAGCCCCTTTTCAATTAAGTTTTTCCTGAGTTTTAAGTCAAGGCAGATTTTTTGCAGACTTTCGGCGATTTCATCAACATCGTATGGGTTTACAATCAGGGCGGCATCGCCCACAACCTCGGGCAGTGATGCGGCATCCGATGCCAGAACCGGGCATCCGCAAGCCATCGCCTCAAGCGGCGGCAGACCAAATCCCTCATACAGCGACACGAACGCCAGCGCCCGTGCCCCACAATACAGATATGGCAAATCCTCGTGGGGAATTTCCCCGATATATCTCACCCCCGGCACAGACAGAATTTTTTCCACATCCACTTTCGCCCTCAAGCCGGCAATTTTCCCCGCCAGAACCAGCGGATACTCAAGTCCGCGCTTTTTTGCGATGCGGTATCCCTCAACTAATCTTATGATATTTTTGTGCATCTTGAGATTGCCCACATAGAGGATGTAAGTTTGCAGTGTCAGGTCATATTTTTTCAGCGCCGCCGCCACGGAGTTCTCGTCTCGGGGGAAAAAGCGTTCCGGGTCAACGCCCTCGTATATGACGGAGATTTTCTCCTGCGGGAAATCAAAAATCTCGGTGACCCTGTCGGCGGTGAAGTGCGAGGGCGTTATAATCCAGTCGGCGCGGCGGATTTTTTTTGTTATCGCCCACAGATAGATTTTCCCCCGCCAGTCCGGGATATATTCCGGATAGTCCCAGTGGAGGGCGTCGTGGAATGTGAGCAGCAGTTTTCCGCTCCACAGCAGAGGGACATTGTGATGAGGCGAGTGCAGTAGGTCGGCTCCCCGTGCCAGAGAGGGAATTTTGACCTGCTCGGCGACCGAATATATCGGAAAATCCGCCGAAGTTATCCGGAAATTCTGGCGACCCTTTACGATTTGCGCCAGTTTTTCCGGGTCGCCCATCAGGTTGAAGCGAAGTTCGGTCTCGGCGGCGGCAAACTCCCGCAGAAGATAGTAAATGTATGTCCCGATTCCCGACGCCCCGAGCATCCGGGCGTCAAAGGCGACCGTTGCGCTCATAACTGCCCTTTCCCGAATCTGTTGGGAAGCAAACCCTCAAGGGTGGTGATGTCTTTTATTTCGCCGGCGGCTGTGGCGACAATCACTGCGGCATCCCCATCGGCGAACTCGGCGAAAACCTGCCTGCACGCCCCGCAGGGATATCCGCCGTTTTCGGTGACCACTGCAAGGGCGGCAAGTTCCCGCTCGCCGGAAGAGACTGCACAGAATATCGCCGTTCGCTCGGCGCAGACCGTCAGTCCGTAGGAGGCGTTCTCCACATTGGCGCCGGAATAGATTTTCCCGCTTTTTCCCAGAACCGCCGCACCAACACGGTAGTTGGAGTAGGGCGCATAGGCGTTTTCCCTCGCCTGCCGGGCAATATCAATTAGTTTGTTTATGGTCTCTCTGTCCACGAGTGAAAAGATAATCCGGGGGCAATTTTTGGGCAATCAATTTGTTCCCGAGCGAAAAAAGGCGATTATCTAAGCACAGAGCCGCCTTCGTATTAACAAATATCAACAAAAAGCCGCCCCCGTATGTATGAGGGCGGCTTCTGTGTTCCCCTGCGGTTTTTTGGGGTGCAATCACTTGAGCAGGGTGATTTTTGATGTGGCAATCTCGTCGCCCAGTATCACGCGGCACATATATGTTCCGGAGGGCACGGGGTTGCCGGAATCATCGGTGCCGTCCCACAGTATTGAGTGCTGACCGGTGGAGATAAATCCGTTGTAGAGCGTGGCGACCACCTTTCCGGTGACATCAACGATTTCAACTTTTCCGTTTCCGCTGACCGGCGAGGACCACACGATATTTGCGGTGGCATTGAATGGATTGGGATAAGCACCGATTGCGAGTCTGGAGGGTTTGTTAACCCTTGCTTCCTTAATTCCGACGGTTGCCCGGTTGTAAATTGTGTTGAATGTCGGGGTGTCTTTTGGAAGTTTGATGTAAAGTATAGGGTTGTTAGTGACATCGCCGACATCGCGAAGATTCTGTCCGGCATCAAGGTCCAGAACGGCGAAGATGTGCAGGGCATCATCCACGCGTTCCGCCATTGAGATGCTCAACTCGGATTCACATTCGCCTGCGGCACATCCGGGGGAGAAGGACTGGGTGATGTTGTATCCCTTGCCCCAGGTGCGCCCGCCATCAACAGACATAGACACATAGACATCCTCGTTGGCAATACCGTCGTCGCTGACATCAAGGTAACCCTCGGTTGCGGCAAAGACCTCATCCAGCCAGGCGGAGTATTCATCCACCTCATCCGCCGAGAGCGTTCCGGCGTGGGCAAGTGCCCAGTTGAGGAAAGTGTCGGAGGTGAAAAAGTCGTAGGCGAGGTTGAAGGTCTGTTCCCAGGCAATGTATAAGTTGCCCTCATTATCAATGGAGATTGATGGGTCAAGAGAGTGACGGTAGGCGGTGATTTGAGACCCGTCGGAGTTCATAATGCCCGATGGATTGCCGTAGATGAAGATGGAAACCGGAACAATTTCCTGGTCCCTGCTGTTCCAGTAGCAAATGGCATTCCCGATTGTCATATACGCTCCGCAGGGGTCCTCATCATAGGGGTGGTCGCTGGCATAGTTGAGCATCCACGCCTCAAACGCCACATGGAGAACACCCTCATCGTCATAGATTGCGCTGATTGCCCCGGGCCACCAGGGAATGTAGGCAACTTCCATTGTGTCAACTCCTGCTACCCAGGTGGTTGTTCCGGCGACGGTGTCCACAGCGTAGCCCACATAGGGGTCGTATATAGTGTCAAGTTGCTCCGGTGAGGGATAGTCATCGTATTCTATAATGGGCATCCTCTCACTCCAGGTGACACCATTGTCGGTGGTGGTGCGGTAGTAAAGTTTGAGAGAGTAGAGGGATGACCACAAACTGTCCGGACAGTAGGAAGTATCCAAATCATTGTAGTAGTAATAAACCGCTGCGAGGGTGTTTGTGCCCGGGTCGTATGCTAAATCGGTGTTAATTCCGTTCTGCAGGTCAAGAAGAAGCGGGGAGCCAAAATCGTAATACTGAATATTCCCTGAACCATCATAGGTGGGTTCACCGCTCCAGAAGACTATCCACTGGTGAACCTCAACCCCGCAGAAGTGGTTTGTGTCATCATAGTTGGTGGCAGCAAGGTAAACCCAGCCGTTATTTCCGGTTTCAATCACGGGCCAGATGGCTTCAATGTCCATCGCATCAGGGCACTCCTCAAGTTCGGGGAATATGTCGTCATACTGGTCGGAGTTGGAGTATGCGAACTCCGGCATAGAGCCAGCACCCGGCAGGGGAGAACCGGATTCTGTTCCGCCGAATCCTCCTCGTGCCGTCTCGCCTAAAATTCTGTAAATCCCATCCCAGACAACATCAGTGTGGGCGCCGGAGAAACCGGAATAGGATGCGTGGAAAGCCACGAAGGGAACCTCAATTTCCGCCGCTGTGGTGTCAAACACCGGGGGAAGATGCGCCAGCGCTATGGTGCAGTATCCGCCACGGTTGGAACTTTCCACGGGAATCGTGGTTGTGGGGGTGGAAAGGGCTCCTCCACCCGGATAAATATAGTTATAGTGGATGTGCCGTGTGGAGAACATCGCATCATCAGCCTTCATCCACACAATGTGCACACCGCCGGCGTGGTCAACAGCGATGTTCCTCCCGGTGGTGTAGTTGTGCTGCATATCGTAATAAGTGTAGCCCACCGTCTCCACTACGCAGTCGGTGTAGTCAAGGGTGAGAGATTTTCTGGGAGAACCACGGTGATGCAGAAATCCCGGCAAGACATTTTTCACCAAATTGCTTTTGTGCAGTGCCGGGAAATCGCCCTTTGGAACGACAGCGTCGTTTGCAAAAAGCACCCCCATAAACGCTACCACAACCGCCAGCCACACAAACCGTCTCATATCAACCTCCTGTTTTTGATTGCCTCCCTCATAATTCAAATAAAACCCATCCCTTTGGTGAATGTCAAGTCAAAATTGATGATGGACTTACTTCGTGAGGTGGGGTATAATTTTTGTTTGCGTCTTTGCTAAAATATTTTTTCTTGCTGAAATTTGGGTTGCATTTTAAATTTTTTGCCTTAAAGTAATGCGGTAAGACGAAAGCCAAACAAAGAGGTGGATATGGCAAAGGTGCAAAAATATGAACTGATGGTGATTTTTGACAGTCAGGGAGATGAGGATGAGATTCGGCGTGAGTTTGATGTGGTCCAGTCGCTGGTGGAAAAGCGTGCCACAGAGTTCATTGGGCGTGCAGTGTGGGGGCTGAAAGAATTTAAGTATCCCATCAAAAAGCGCCAGTCGGGATATTATGTTTACTATGTTTTCAAAGCGGGTCCGGATGTCCCTCCGCAGATATCCGAGGCGCTGAAGATGGACGAGATGGTCCTCAGGCATCTTATTGTCCGAGGCGATGAGAATTCGGAAAAGTATCTTGGGATTTTAGAAAGCGGCTCTGCCACTCAGACCGAAACCCCTGCCCAAAAGGTGGAGGAGCAGCAGGCGCCTTTCCCCGAACAGGCGGCGGAAGAAGGAAATCAGCCCGAAGGTGCAGAACAGCCCGAACCTGAGGCGCCGTCGGAAGAAACCCCGCCCGAGAAGACAGAGAGCGTCGATCAGCCCGAGTCCGGCGAAAAACTTCATCCATCCGGGGAGACCGGGGAGAAAACCGAGTCCGAAGAATCCAAAGAGCAATAACGATAACACAAAAATTGGAGGATAAATATGGCTGTCAGAAAAAGGAAAAAGAAAAAGAAAAAGGACCTTCAGCGGAGAAAGCCGTGTCCGTTCTGCCTTGACCCAACGCTTGATATTGATTACAAAAATGTTGAGGTCCTAAGCAGGTTTGTTTCGGAGAAGGGCAAAATTGTGCCCCGGCGGAATTCCGGGGTGTGCGCAAAGCATCAGAGGCGCCTTGCCAAGGAAATTAAACGGGCAAGATTTCTGGCGCTTATCCCTTACATAGTTTATACATACAGGTGAGGTGGCGAATATGAAGGTAATTTTGACACAACCCCATCCGAGGTTGGGCGAACCCGGTGATGTCGTTGAGGTCAAAGACGGATATGCCAGAAATTATCTGATACCCAGAAACCTTGCCATACCGGCGACCAAGGGCAATCTCAAACAGGTGGAGGCGATAAAGCGCCGCCAGATGACCCTTGAGCAGAAGCGCAAGGAAAAACTTATGGCAATCGCCGAAAAACTCTCCCGGGTCTCGGTGGATATCGTTGTTGAGGTGGACGAAAACGACAGACTTTTCGGCTCGGTCACTCCGGGACAGATTGCCGAGGCGCTTCAGAAACAGGGCTTTGACATTGACAAAAAGCAAATCATCCTTGAGGAACCTATTGAGAGCCTTGGCGTCTACAATGTGACCATCAAACTTCATCCGGAGATTGAAGCCAAGGCAAGGGTCTGGGTGTTCAAACACGAAGGGTAATATGTGGGGGATTTTCTGGAGGCTTTATGCCGCACATCTGTTTACGCTGTTCCCCCTGCTGACGAACATCGCCAGCAGAAGCGCCGATGCGAAAAAATTAATCTGGTCTCACACGATTATAGTGGCGATTACCACTGCGCTGGTGGTGGTTTATTCTGCGGTCTACAGGCCGCTTTTGTTTGCCCTTGTGCCGCTGGTGGCGGTGTATCATTACATTCTGGACATTCTCGTTCTGCGAATTCGTCCTGATTCGCCCCGGGGGGTTCTGCTGGCAGCGCTTGGATGGGAGTTTGTCCTCGCCGGACTTTTGATTCTGACTTCGGCGGCGTTTGCGTGGGGATATGTCTATCCGGGGGCAGGTGCGTTTTTCCGGCTGTCGCTGGCGGTGTTTGCGCTGTGGGGAGCGCCGCATTTTATCCATCTGGTCAAATCCGTCATCGCCGGCAAAATGCCCCAATTGCCCTTTGTGGAGCGCTTCAAAAATTTCGCTTTTGTGGAAAGAGCGCTTTTGTATATAGGAATTTCGGCATCATCAATTTATATTGTTGCCGCCGGAATTTTGATTGCGGTTTTGATCAGGCTTTTGATATATTTGAACGAGGAAAATGTTCCAATTCCCCTCTGGGAATGGGCTGCGGTTGTCCTGATGGCGGGAGTGCCACGGGCTTTTATGGGCGGAATAAAAATTTTTGGACTGTAAAAATTGGAGGGGGCAATGGTTCCTGCAGAGTTCGCCGGGCTCAAACTTGACACCAGAACCGGCGACACGGTGATGCTCATAAGGCGCACCGATAATTCAAAGGTCATCCCGATATGGATTGGACAACCCGAGGCGTTCTCTATTGCTGTGGGTCTTTTCGGGTTCAAGCCGCCTCGCCCACTGACCCACGACCTTCTGCTCAATGTCATTGAGGCGATGGGCGGCAAACTCTCTATGGTCGTGATCTCCGGACTGCGGGAAGACACTTACTACGCCCTTCTGCACATTGACCGGGGCGAGATTGAAACCTATGTTATTGACGCTCGCCCCAGCGATTCTATTGCTCTGGCGGTGCGGGCAAAGTGCCCCATATATGTGTCCGAAAATGTCCCGGCATACAGCCTTGACGACCCCGATGACGAAATTGGTCAGAAACTTGCTGAAAGACTCAAGGATTTGAACCCTGCGGACTTTTTGAATCTGTGAGAGGAGGCGAAAAATGATTATAGAACATCACGGCAAAAAACCCCAGGTCGCCGAAAGTGCATTTGTCGCCGAGAATGCAGTCCTTATCGGCGAGGTTGAGGTCGGCGAGGATTCAAGCATCTGGTTCGGCGCAGTCCTGAGGGGCGATATCAACAAAATCACCGTCGGCAAATGCACCAGCATTCAGGACAACTGCGTCGTCCATGTGGACAGCGACAAACCTGCCGTGGTTGGCGATTATGTCACCGTCGGGCACGGGGCGATTTTGCACGGATGTAAGGTCGGCAACTATGTCCTGATTGGGATGAACGCCACGGTGTTAGACGGCGCTGAGGTCGGCGATGGTGCGGTGGTCGCTGCCGGCGCTGTGGTGCTTGAGGGGCAGAAAGTCCCGCCGAAAACTCTGGTCGCCGGCGTCCCCGCAAAAGTCGTCAAGGAGTTTGACGACACGATTATTGAAAAACTCAAGGAGCACGCCCTCAGATACGCCGAATACGCAAAATCATTCAAAAAGTGAGAAAAGATGGCTAAAAATTCGGTCAACAGATTCAACGACCCGGTGCTGGCGCGGGCGATGAGCCTGACGCCCCGCGAGATTGTCGCAGAACTGGACAAGTATGTAATCGGGCAGTATGAGGCAAAGCGCGCTGTGGCGATTGCGCTGAGGAACCGATGGCGCCGGGCGATGGTCCCCAAGCCACTGCGGGACGAGATTATGCCTAACAACATCCTGATGGTCGGTCCCACGGGCGTGGGCAAAACCGAAATCTCCCGCCGGCTGGCAAAACTTGCCGGGGCGCCGTTCGTCAAGGTTGAGGCGTCAAAGTTCACCGAGGTCGGCTATGTGGGCAGGGATGTGGACAGTATGGTCCGCGATTTGGTGCAGGTCGCGGTGGATATGGTCCGCACAGAGGAAGCCGCCAAGGTTGAGGACAAAGCCCGCCAACTGGTCCGCGAAAGGATTTTGGATATTCTCATTCCGCCGCCGTCATCGCCCTCGGACAGTTATTTCCGCACGCGGCAGAAAATCGCTGCCCAGTATGACGAGGGTCTTTTAGACGACCGGGAGATTGAGATAGAAGTCTCCGAAAAGCCCGTCGCCAATGTGGAGATAATCTCGCAGGCGGGGCTTGAGGAGTTCGGAGTGAATATGCAGGAGATGCTCGGCGACCTTTTCGGCGGCAGGCGCAAAGCCCGCAGGATGACAGTTGCCGAGGCGCGGGAACAACTCCTTCAGGAGGAAATTGACCGCCTTCTGGACCGGGACAAGATAATTGAGATTGCCAAGGTGCGCGCCGAGGAAGCCGGCATCATCTTCATTGACGAGATAGACAAAATTGTCGGCTCGGGTTCAACCACCGGACCGGATGTGTCGCGCGAGGGCGTCCAGCGGGACCTTCTGCCGCTTGTTGAGGGCACCACAGTGATGACCAAATACGGCGTCGTCAGGACGCATCACATATTGTTTATCGCCTCGGGGGCGTTTTCCAACTCAAGTCCGTCGGATTTGATTCCCGAACTTCAGGGGCGCTTTCCGATTCGCGTGGAACTTTCCCCGCTTGATGCGGAGGATTTTGCGCGGATTTTGGTTGAGCCCGAAAATTCGCTGATAAAGCAATACACCGCGCTTCTGCGCACCGAGGGAATTGAACTTGAGTTCACCGAGGGCGCGATTGAGGAGATTGCCCGGATAGCCGATGAGGTCAACCGAAAGACCGAAAATATCGGGGCGCGGCGCCTTCACACCGCGATGAGTCTGCTTTTGTCGGACCTTCTGTTTGATGCGCCGGATATCGCGCCGAAAAAGGTCCGCATAACCCGCCGCACGGTGCGCGCAAAACTGGCTGATATAGCCGAAAGCGAGGACCTGTCAAAGTTCATCCTGTGATTTTACGGATGTCCTGTGCAGAAATCGGGATTTCTGCGGTTGGGTCTGCCATCCCCGGCTGGATTTTTCCTGCATTCCCCGAGAACAATTAGGTTGCCGGCAATTTTTATAACAAAAAAGGCGCCCCACCGGGCGCCTTTCTGCGTTGCGATGCC
>JAMOPH010000263.1 GCA_027064665.1 bacterium
TTATTATCTATGTGGAGAACAAAACAGGGGGTCAAGATGAAAAAGGCGTTGGTGCTGGCGTTGCTCGTTGCGGCGGTTGCGTGGGGGGTTGAGGTGGCAAGTGTCGGAGTGTGGGCTTGGGGCTCAACCGTCAGAAGCGTGGGAGTGGACAACTTCATTGACGAGATGCACTCCCACGGCATAACCGATGTTTTTCTGTTGGTCAAGGGCGTTGACGGCTCCTACACTTTCAACACGCTGGATTCACTGATTGATGCGCGCAACGCCCGCGGCTACACTCTCCCCAGAATCCACGCTTGGGTGATTTGCTTCAACGACCAGTCGTGGGGCGGCTGGGTTGACCCGGAAAACACATCCTATCGGAACTATCTTCTGGGGACGATTTTTTCCCCGCTCATCAGGGAACACGACATTGACGGCGTCAATCTGGACTGCATCCGCTATCCCGGAACGGCATCGGGGAACACCGCGCCGATAACCTCGTTCTGCCAGGCGGTTCGCGAGACAATTGAAGCCGCCGGCAAGGGCGACAGGATAATTTATTCCGCCGCCGTTATGCCCGAGATGTCAAGCAACGCCTCCCTCTACGGTCAGGACTACGGCGAGATGGCTCAATATCTGGATGTCCTGCTGCCGATGTCCTACACCCACAACTATTACTCCTCGCCCCGCTGGGTCGGCTCCACAGTCAGATACATCGTTGATGAGATAAATTCCGAGACTGACGGGCACTGCCAGGTCTGGGTGGCGCTCCAGAGCAAGGACGACAACGGCGTCTTCGCCTCGGCGCAGGAACTGTGGGCATCAATAGTGCACTCGCTCAACGCCGGCGCCACAGGATTTAACTATTTCGTCTATCCCATCACCGGCGAGCAATACTCTCTGATTTCGCTGTTCACCGGCGACACCTCCTTCGTCCCGGACACCTCCGACACCAGTTCACCCTCCGACACGACCACGCCGCCGGACACAATCCCGCCGCCGTCGGATTCGTGCCTCTCCTACGACGATGCCGTGACCGTGTGTGTCAATGTCGCCAACTGGATTGAGTCCAACCAGCGCGCGCCGGCTTATGCCTCCTCGCCCATCGGAAACCTGACGATGGACCAGGTGTTTTACCTCTGCGCCAGTTTGACCGCAGATTTGTGCGCCGATTCAACCCGGCCATATTATTGCCTCCACTTCCCGAACTCCCTGCCTTCGGGTCCTTTCGGCGATGTTTATGCCGGCGTCTGCACCACCTACGCCGCAATGGCGCAAAACGCAAAAGCCTTTGTGGACTCCAACAACACCTGCCCGAACTATGTCACCTCCGAACTGGGCAGGGTCAGATTCTGGGAGGCGCTGTATATGTTTGCCCGGGTGGTGCGATGGTATCACGACCACGGCTCCGACCCGGGAAGCGCATACATCCGCCCCGTGCCGGGGTTTATCACCGATGCATACTCCTCCTACACCGGCGATACCTGGCACTGTCCCGCCTCCGACCCGGACATAAGAACTCAGGCAATGCAGATAATTGAGAACATCTCCAATCAGGCGAACAGCGGCTCCCTCTCCAACGACGACGCAATGTATCAGGCGGCGGAGGCGATTCACTACTGGGTTTCAGGCAACAAAACCTATTGCTTCTACTACGACACGCGCTACGGCGCCTACGATGCCATTTTCAACTACAGTTGCCTCAACTGTGTTGACCACGCCCACGCGGTGGTTGCACTTGCCCGCGCCGTGGGAATTCCCGCAAGATACCGCCACGCAACCTGCTGGTTCGGAAGTTCCACCTACGGGCATGTGTGGGCATACCTCTACATTAACAGCACATCTTACCACACCGGCTCCGATGGTTCTGCTGGCTGGTGGGACGCCGACGCCAGTATGGACCTTGACTTCGGCGACCACAAACCAATCTACTCCAACCACGGCACATACTACGAACTTCCGTTCCTGTTCAGGATGGCGAACCCTGCGCCGCCGGATGTGGTCAGCATATCGGACGAAGACCCCTGTGCGGCAGAGTAAAACAACAGCCGGGGCAGGACTCAATCCCCCCTTCCCTATCAAATCCTGCCCCGCTCCAAACACAAAAAACAGGGGAACTTAAAATGAAACCGAAATTGTTCACATTGCTTGTGCTCACAATCGCAGGAATTATATGGGGAACAGATGTCCCAAAATTCCTCAACTACCAGGGAAAACTGTTCAGCGGTTCACTACCGGTAAATGACACGGTGTCAATCCAGTATGCGCTGTATGACAGCCCTGACGACGGGAATCTGCTATGGTCTCAGGTGTCGCCGGCGGTGCCCGTGGTCAACGGAATCTTCTCCGACACCCTCGGACAAAGAATAGACACTGTCCTGACCCGATATTCCGAGGTGTGGCTTCAGATAACCGTAAACGGCATCGTCCTCTCGCCTCGGGAACAACTGTGCGCAACTGCCTTCGCGCTGAATGTGGCAGACTCCGCCATCACAGACGCTAAAGTTCTGTGGGGCGAGGGCAACGGCGTTTCTGCCGAGGACATCCCCTGCCTGAAACTGGAAACCTACTTCAACGCCACAAATCTTCAGGGCGCCATAGAAGAAGTCTCCCGAAAGGGTGACCAGGGAATACCCAAATGTTCATCCACATCATACCGCCTGTTTATGAACTTTTAACCCGAAGGAGGGAAGAATATGTTAAAACCCACAGCAAAAATTATAGCGACTCTGGCAATACTGACGGGAATTTGCTCTGCAACTCCACCCAAACAGATAAATTTCCAGGGCAAACTGACCGACACAACCGGCATCGCCGTTGACGACACCCTGCCGATGGAATTCTCACTTTACACCTCCGACACTGCCACTTTCCCGCTGTGGTCGGAAACACACACAGCAGTTCCGGTTCACCACGGGCTGTTTGAGGTCATTCTTGGGAGCGTAAACCCCTTCCCCGATTCTCTGGATTTCTCCCGGCAGTATTACCTGCAAATCAAAGTCAATTCCGAGATTTTGACCCCCAGAATTGCTCTTAACACCGTGCCCTATGCGATGAGGGCAGTGTTCGTGGATTCGGTGCCGGCATCAAGCATAAACTGGGATACCCTCGGCGCATACTACGACACCACCAACCATTTCGCCTCTCAAACCCACAACCACAATCTCTCCGCCCTCGCCGATGTGGACACCAGCGGAATCGCCGCCGGTATGGTTCTCAAATGGGATGGGAGCAAATGGGTTGTCGCCGCCGACAGCACCGGCGCTGACAACGACTGGCAGGTCTCCGGAAGCGATATGTATTCTGTCCCCTCGGGCAATGTGGGAATTGGAACATCTTCCCCCGCCTACAAATTGGATGTCTGGGGATCAAGCAGAATAAGGCTTTACGAACCGGTATCGGATAAATCAATTGCGCTGCGCACCGACGGCGGCGCCGTGGACATTGAAGCATCCGGCGCAAACCTTTACATCAACGGCGGGGACAACATCTTCCTCAATCCCGGCAGTCCAGGCAATGTAGGGATAGGAACCGACAGCCCCGACAAAAAACTTGAGGTCGCCGGCGACATCCAGATTGAATCGGGCGGAAATATCGGACTGTGGCTGAAAAACACCTCAACCTCCCGCCAGTGGTTTGTCGGCTATGATGAGACCGGCGATTACTTCTACATTGACGAATACGGCATCGGGCGACATCTGACAATCGCCCATAACGGCAATGTGGGAATAGGGACCACCTCTCCGGCGGAAAAGTTTTCAGTGGGGACATCTTCCCGGTTTCAGGTCAACTCCGACGGCGATATCGTGAAAATTAAGGGAATTTCCTATTCGTTTCCCTCGGCGCAGGGGGCTCCCGGGTCGTTCCTCAAAAACGACGGTTCAGGAAACCTCTCGTGGGAAACTATCTCCATTGACCCGGACAACTACATTCAAAATCAGGACACGCTCATCCAGAACGCTTCTCTGCGAATCTCCGGCACAGGGGAATTCGGCACGGGGATAATATCGGGGAGCGCCCCGGAAGAAGTCGGCACCGGAAACGCCGTTCAGCCGGAAAACGGCGATATTTTCGCAATAAACGGAAGAATTCTGGGCAGGTCGGTTCTTGCCTCCGATGTCAAATGGTGGGAAAAAGACCTCACCCTGTGCAGCGACTGCTGGGATTCCCTCGTGCTGGACAACGGCTATGTGATGACCGACATAGAACTCTGGCGGGACGATAGGGGTTTCACATACAAAGACATCAACACAGATGGAGCCTATCTCGGCGACATGCTGATTCCCGAGTCCACATTTTACGCCACGGAAAACATCTCCACCGACGGCGAAAACGAATGGCACGAAAGCGCCTGCCCGGAAAACTACGCCATCACCGGAGTTAAGTTTAGAATTTTTGAATACTATGACGGTTCCACATACCATTACCTGCTCAGAAATCTTCAGGCGAGATGCACAAAAATAAAAATCGGGACAAACTCAGACGAATCCTGGGGGCGTCAGGCACCCTGGGTCGCCGTGAACAACTCATACTATAACGCCTGGTGCCCGCCGGGCAAGGTCGCCGTGTCCATCACGGCGTCAAATGAAGGATATGGGGGCGGTTCAGCCGATTTAGATGCAAAAGTATATGTCAGGTGCCGCTCCGTTGGCTACGGCGGGGCAAAAAAATCGTGCAGTTATGACTTGAGAAAAGGTTGGAATTACCAACAAGGAGGTCAAAATGAGAGGTAAGGGGATTTTGTTGGGCATTGCGCTGGTCGTGGCGGGGATTGTTCTCGCCGATACCCGCCTGACCAACGACTCCGGCAGGTCGGAGTTGACCTTCGGCGGAAGAACCGCAGTGTGCGCCTCCGATTTCTCCGGAAACACCTATGTTGTCTGGTCCGACGACAGGTCCGGGGATTTTGAGATTTACTACAAACGGCGCAACTCCTCCGATGGCAGTTGGGATGCCGACTCAAGGATAACAAACTCCACCGGGTATTCCCGCGCTCCGGTCGCCGTGGTTGATGTGGACGCCAACCTCCACACAATCTGGATGGACTCCCGCGACGGCGACTGGGAAATCTACTGGGACAAGTGGTATGGAAGTTGGGACGGCGAGACAAGGCTCACTTCCTCCAGCGGATTCTCCGGTTTCCCCGATGTCTGCGCCGACTCCGGCGGCGGAATCTCCGTGGTCTGGATGGATTCCCGCGACGGCAACTACGAAATTTATTTCCGCCACTGGGACCCGTCCTCCGGCTGGGGCGCAGAACAGCGCCTCACCTACGACGATGGAGCGTCAATGTATCCGGCGATTTCCGAGGGCACCGGCGGAAAAATCTATGTCGTCTGGCAGGACAACCGCACCGGCAACTGGGAAATCTACCTCAAAACCTACGACGGTTCCTCGTGGAGCGAGGATATCCAGGTGAGCAGCACCGCCGGGGATTCGTGGATGCCCGATGTTGCCGCGATGGGCAACGAGTGCCTCATCGTCTGGCAGGACAACTCCGACGGCGACTGGGATATTATGTTCCGCCGCCGCGTCGGCGACTCTTGGGAACCTCAGGGAGTCGTTCGCAACACCGACGGGATTTCCATCTCCCCCGCCGTGGCGCAGAACACCAACCAGTATTGTGTCGTCTGGAACGAAACGGGAAGCGACAATGTCCCCAAAATCTTTATGCGCAAATTCACCGACGGCGTGTGGGGAACCTCAATCGTGACCCTCTCCGCCGATGGAAGCAACTCCTACTTTCCTTCGGTCATCGCCGACAGAGACCATATGTTCCGCGTGGTCTGGCAGGATTTCCGTGACGGAAACCACGAAATCTATTACACCGCGGTGGATGAGGCACTTTTCGCCGAGGATACTGAAAAACCCGAGATGGTTTCCCTGCATATCCATCCAAGCCCGTTCAATCAGGCGTGCTATATCTCTGCGCGGGTGCCCTTCAGCGGCAGGATGGAAATCTACGACCTTTCGGGCAAACTAATCGTCACCCACGACCTCGTCCCGGGCGAAAACCACATAATCTGGACAGCCGCAGGCGTGCCCTCGGGGACATATCTGGTCAAAATCAGCGACAACCACGGGCATAAAATCACCCGCAAGGTCACCCTGGTGAGGTGATGCCCTATGAAACCGCGCGTGATGATAACAATAACGGCGCTTCTGGCGGCGCTTGTGTCGGCAATCGGCGCCGGGGAAATAGAATACAAGGCGGTTTT
>JAMOPH010000264.1 GCA_027064665.1 bacterium
CGCCACAATCAGAAGCGAGGGAATACCCAACTTCGTCCTGCGGATGCATCGCCAGCGCGCCACCGATGTGTTCATTATGGTCAAGGATGCCTCGGGTGCCTACCGCTTTGACACGATGGACTCGGTCATCTCCCAGAGGGACCTCATCGGCGCCTGTTTCCGTGTTCACGCGTGGATTATAACCTTCAACGACGGTTCATACTCTGACACCTGGGATGACTCGTGGGTCAACCCCGCCGACGAGACCTATCGGAATTTTCTGCTGGGCACGATAATTTCCCCGCTTCTGCGGGAGCATTCCCCGGATGGAATTCTTCTGGATGATGTGCGCTATCCCGGCGGTGGCGCCGACACCGGAGCGATAAATTCCTTCCTGCGGCAGGTCAGGGATTCTGTGGACGCCATAACCGCCGGCAATGTTTTGCTTGGGGCGTTTGTGGTCCCTGCTGGAGATTCAGGGGGGTCCTTTTATGGGCAGGATATCGTTTCTATGAGTTCAACCTGTGATTTTCTGGTATTGAGGACTCACGCCACAGAGTTTGCGGCGCCGCCGTCGTGGGTGTATTCCGCCGCGGAGCAGGCGGTTGAGGTCGCCGGGGGCGGCGTAATCGCCTCGGTTGACGCAACAGACCCCGCCGGCGTGCAGACCTCGGCGCAGTATGTGTATTCCTGCGTCCAGAGGGCATTAGAGGCAGGGGCGAACGGATTTGCGCTCTACTACTATCCGCCGGGCGAGGATGTCTGGACCGTGTTCCGCCTGTGGAGCAGTTTCGCCGACACCTGCATAGCAGTGCCCGACACTGCGCCACCGCCGGTCGCAGGAAATATGAGCCAGA
Organism: bacterium; assembly: GCA_027064665.1. GTDB lineage: Bacteria > UBP14 > UBA6098 > B30-G16 > B30-G16 > JAMOPH01. The sequence goes on from JAMOPH010000264.1 coordinate 837, forward strand.
TTGCCGTGCCGGTGGATTCAATTTTAGTCTGGGGCGATGCGAAATCCTATCTCGGATTTCAGTTAACTCAAGCCGGTGAGCCGATAATTCTGGTCAAGGCGATGCCCTCGTGCTACCGCTCCTCGCTTCACACCGGATATCCCTACAACTCGGGACCGTTCTACCACTATGACCCCGATTGTAGTCTGTCCCACTGGTATGTGACCGCCTTTGTTGACCAGTGTCCCTACGACGGCACCTACGGGGTGCTGCATTTTACCGGCAGATGCCCGCCAAGAAATTCCCCCTACACCAGTAAATGGGACTGTCCCGAGGGTCAGGTAACGCTGTGGCACTATCCGGGCTCCTCAACCCACGAGGATATGGATTTCTGTTCGGTCTGCGGATATGAAAAAATCCCGGGGAGCACGGTGCACATCAGGAAGGTGGGCATATCCTATGATACCGGCGATATGCTTTATTTCGCCCAGATTGATGGAGCGTGGTATGTGTTCGTGGGCGACAGTTCGCTTCATCCGAATTTGACAATCACGATATCTGCGCCGGATACCGTCGCGCCCGGGGACACCGCCGAGGTGCAGATTCTGGTCGCCAACACGGGCGACGGCAACTGCTTTGAGATTGACATCCACGCAGAGATTGACACCGCCGGCGTGATAATCACTGATACCGGCGAGGGCACACTGGTTTCTGCAGATGTCAAGTTCACAATTGAGTGGACGAGGAAAAACAACGGGCTTCTTCCGGGCGAAAGCGTGGCATACTCATTCAAATTCTGCGCCGGCGACACGGGAACAGTTGCGATTGGGGCGAATGTGCTGGCGAAACTCCACAACTCCACGATAACCGACTACGCCCCCGACTCGGGCGAGGACGGAACCAACGGATTCCCCTGCACCCGGAGGGAGATGGTGATTAGATAGCGTCTCCCTCTTTCCCCTCCTGAAATAGCAGCACCCAGAAAAAGGCTTGGCTTCACCAGGATATAATCACTCTTCCGTTGCCCGTGCGAGCGCCAGTGGTGCTGTTAATAAGGTTTCCGGAATAATAGGAGCCACCGCCTCCACAACTTGCAATACCCCATCCATCGTCCATATCGGCGCCGCCGGCGCCGTTATAACCTCCACCAGCGCCACCAGCGAATTTATATCCATTGCTTCCGCGACCTCTTGCGGCTCCACCAGCGCTGCCACTGCCACTACTGCCGGCAGAATACCATCCTCCGCCGCCACCTGTTCCCCAGGAACCTGAACCGGCTCCACCACCATTACCACCGCTTCCGGGTGAACCCCAACCGTAAGAAGTATCGCTTCTACCCCCAGAGGTGGGAGTTTGTGTAGCGCTCCCGTTTCCGCCGTAATATACAGACGAACCGCCAGCGTTCACCCCCCCCCCACCCCCCGCAGCCACAACCAGAGGCGTGCTCCCGCGTGCCACATAAGAGGCATCACCACCGTCACCGGAATAACAGCCAGAGGTTCCGTGCTCGCTCCATCCCCCCTGTCCACCGGCATAGACGGTGAGGGTTTCTCTAGGAGTAACAGCGACTTTAACCTTTAAATAAGCCCCTTTGCCGCCGTATGTGTTATCACCCCCCTGGGCTCCCCACGCTTCAATCACTATACTGTCTACACAATCAGGCACAACAAACTGCTCTTCAGAGCCGGTGTAGTTGAAAGTATCCGCTCCGGGAGTGTATGTTGTAACTTCCACATATAGACTTTCAGGCGCACTTGAACCACAATCATTATCGGCGGTCACGGTTATATACCCCGAAGAGGAGCCAAAATTGACGGTTATGGTTGTGGTGCCCTGACCACTGGCGATGGTTGCATCCGCCGGAACAGTCCAGGTATAGGATTCTGCGCCTGAAACGGGGGAGATAGAATATGCTACCCCCGTTTCTCCGGCATCCACCACGGTATCACCCGATATCTCCCCTGGTGACGGAGGCGGCGAGGTGCATCCACATTTTATCTTCTGCCAGACTGCGCCACCAAAAAACTCAACACATCCGGTGGTGGTGTTATATATCATCAACCCCGTAGCGGGTGAGGATATGGCATCCCGCTGGCTGGTGGTCATCCTCGGAAGCAAAAATCCTCCCGATGTGGAACTTATCTCAAACTTTGCAGAAGGGTCGGGCGAGGAAGTTCCCACGGCGACATTTGTGCCATCGTCGTATATTTGTGAATTTCCCAGAACCGTGGCACTTTCCCAGCGGGGCAGATACCCGGAGGAACCTCCTCCAGTCACTCCCTGTTCGTCGGTGGTGGGCGCCCACGAAGTTCCGTTCCACTTGAGCACCTGACCGGGAACAGCGCCCATATCGGAAAGTTTTTCCGCAGTGATTCCGCCGTCCTTTACCGCCAGCGGGTTCGCTGTTGTGCCGTCGCCCTCAAGGGAAACTCCATCGGTCTGAACCGCTCCGTTACTGGCAACTGTCGCTGTGTCGGCATAAATTGAGCGGAATGCAAAACTGACCGGGGCAAGTTTCTCCCTCGGCGTCATCTCTCCATCGGATTCCACCTCAAGTGTTATCCAATACGGACGGTTAAACTTTAGGGTGTCCCCCCCGTTGATGCTCAAGTTTAACTGCACATCAAATAACCCGTTGACCACATCCACCATTTTGGTCTCATACCACAACAAATTCCCGCCCGTTGAATCGTCATAAATTCTGAAGGTGATGGAATAGGTGCCGTCAAGGGCGACGCCGCTGGCATCGGTCAGCTTCCCCTGATAATTCATAATTCGAGGAACATCATCAGCAAACACCACCGCCGAAAACAACAACACAAAAACCAACGCAACTGTCGCTCTCCGCATCCTCCCCCTCCTTATTTGATTGATGGACGAGCGATTAAAATCGCTCGCTGAACCTTCCCTCAAACCCGACCTTTGGTCGGTTTTTTTTCCCGCCTCAGCGAGGCATTTTAATGCCTCGCGACATTCGGAGATCTGGCATCAGGTCATCCCCTCTTTGCTTAAAATAATAATTTTGTCAAAATAATTTGTCAAAATGATTTTTTACTTAGCAAAATCCCGGCGGTCCGTTCGCCTCGATCAAATCCTTGCCAAACATAAACTCTTTTGAACTTTACCGGCATCAGATATATTCACAAAAAATGAAAATCCTTGTAATTCAGACATCGTGGCTGGGAGATAATATCCTGACCACGCCGCTGGTGAGAAATCTGTCCGGGGTGGGCGAGGTTGATGTCCTCACTCTCCCAAGGTGGAGCGAGGTCTACCGCAACAGTCCGTATGTGCGCCGGATTCTGACCTTTGACAAGCACGGCGCCCACAGGGGAATTTCCGGTCTGAGGAAAATGGCGAAGGCGCTGGCATCCCAAAAATACGATGCCGCCGTGATTCCGCAGAAATGGTTCCGCAGCGGATTGCTGTCTGTGATGGCAAAAATTCCTG
>JAMOPH010000265.1 GCA_027064665.1 bacterium
CTGATGAGGTCCAAGGGTGATATACGCCGTGGAAAAGCCGGGGTTGACATCGTCGTTTTTCGGGTGAAGCACCTCACGGACCTCAAAACCGCCGCCGAAGACCTTTGGCGGACATTCAGACACCTTTTTGACCACAAACTGCGGATGACCGCCGGCAAAAATCACCGCCGCGCTCAAAAGGACAATGACCGTTGAAAACTTCATACTTGCCCCTCCGCTTTGAATAAATATCTGCCGTTCCCCGGGAAAGGCAAAGCAAAATTTTCCCATCTTGCGGACAAAAGGTATAATCATTTTACGAGGAATACTCTCTTTACGGCTCTGACGCCGCCGCTTTCAACCACGACAAAATACACGCCCGAACCTATACTCCGCGGACGCCAGACAAAGCCGCTGACCCCGGCAGAAACCTTATCCGACAGGACGAGTCTGCCCACGACATCGTATATCGCCACTCTGCCCTCGCCCGGTGAGGATACCGCAATTCGGCAGGCATCGTTGAACGGATTCGGGGCAACATCAATCCGGATTTTTCCCGGCAGTTTTGTCCCCGCGCCGATTTCGGACGGATGATTTAGAAGAATTCTACCGTCGTAGGGGAGCAGTTCAATTTCGGTGTGGAGGGCACCGTCGTTGACTTCAGGGTCCTGGGCGCCGGCGATTGCCCAGTATTCTCCGCCGAGGTCCACCACGACTGGCTGTGCCGAGGGATTTGCCACCACAACGCCGTTCTCAAAATCCCGGCGCCAGACTATTGTGCCCTCGGCTATTCTAATATCATCCACAGCGATTGCGCCGTCCCATCTGACGCCGAATATCAGATAAAATCCCCCGCAACTATCCGGTGTCACGACGAACTTGAGAGAATCCACCGTGCCGGCGGGCGGATTTATGCTGTGAAAACCTATATCGTGCGCACCCCAACCCTCATCACAGTGAAATGTCCGCAGTAGAAAGTAAAAATATCCCCTCTCCGACTGGCGAAGAATCCGATACTTTATGGTAATCACGCAGGAGGTGTCCGTCGGGAAGTGAAGGGAATTGGTGTCCGAATACAGATACTCGTGCCACTCCCCGGCGGAATCGCAGTCCGCAACTATTGAATATCCCGAAATGGCGGAATCGGGGTTGTTTGTGCGCCGGGCATAATCTATCCAGTCGGGGATGAAATAGTCCCCCGTTCCGGACTCAAAGTCCTCAAAATCTACTGTATCGGCAAAGCAGTCCTGCGGATATGGGTCAGAGGTCGGCTCTCCTAATTCAACATTGAACTCGTCATACCACCACATATGCCCCCACCAGGTAGTGCCGAAATCGTAGGAGTATAGACCGTCGCCCATAAGCGCCGTGGCAAGCCCGAACCTCATCCTGTCATAACTTGTGCGGACCCACTCAACTGTCTCCTCGGGGCAGGTCTCCCACGGATTTATGCCGTAGGTCTCCCAGAGCCAGTCCGGTCCCTGACCGCACACAAACGGCATCGCCCACAACCCATAGTGATTCTCGTTCCAGCCACGATACTCCTCAATCAGTTCGCCGTAGTCCTGCCAGTTGTGATAGACCGCATTCACATTCATCTCAAAACATCTCCCGTTGAGGAAATCCCCGTGAATTCCCCAGAATGCGTCGTTGCCGTCAATGACTGCGTCGGGGATACTGTCCCTGATAATCCGAAGCGTCTGCACAAGTCCGCTGACCCAGACGGAATCTATAAATTCGGCGCTGTCGGTGTGCCCGTCCCGGTCTATATCAATCGGGATACTGTCGGGATAAAGATATGCGAGGGCGTTCTGGACCCTGTCAAAGTAGAGACCATCAATAAGACCCAGGCGGCGCCGCCAGTATCTTATAATTCTCCCCGCAATGAGGCGCCTGCACGCCTCATCTATGAAATTGAACATAGGATGCTCCCAGAACGGGATATCCACAGGACCGCCGCCGGTCCGACAGACCATACAGTTGTAATACGGGCT
>JAMOPH010000266.1 GCA_027064665.1 bacterium
AAATTCCGATTCCCAGAAGGCGCCGCCCCGGAAACGGGAAAAAACTTGTCCTTGAGGGCGCATCCGGACACAACCTGAAAAATATCACCGTTGAGTTCCCGCTGGGGAAATTTATCTGCATCACCGGGGTCTCCGGTTCGGGGAAATCCACGCTGATAAACGAGACGCTCTACCCAATTCTGGCAAGGCACTACCATCGGGCGCACATAAAACCTCTCCCCTACAAATCAATCAAGGGGCTCCAATATCTGGACAAGGTGATAGACATTGACCAGTCGCCGATTGGCAGAACCCCCAGAAGCAATCCCGCCACATACACGGGGGTTTTCACACCGATAAGGGAACTTTTCGCCTCGCTGCCCGAATCCCGTGCGAGAGGATACACCGCCGGCAGGTTTTCGTTCAATGTGAAGGGCGGGCGCTGTGAGGTCTGTCAGGGCGCAGGCGTGATAAAACTCGAGATGCACTTTCTGCCCGATGTGTATATCACCTGTGAGGCGTGCAAGGGCAAACGCTACAACCGTGAGACACTGGATATAAAGTTCAAGGGGAAATCCATCTCCGATGTCCTTGAGATGACGGTTGACGAGGCGCTGACGCTTTTTGAGAACATCCCGCCGATAGAGAGAAAACTGCGGATTCTCCACGATGTCGGGCTGGGATATATAAAGTTGGGTCAGCCGGCGACCACACTTTCCGGCGGCGAGGCACAGCGGGTAAAACTTGCCAAGGAACTCTCCCATATTGCAACCGGGAACACGCTGTATATTCTTGATGAGCCCACGGTGGGGCTTCACGCCTACGATGTGAAGGTTCTTTTAGAGGTTCTGGACAGACTGGTTGACCGGGGGAACACGGTGGTGGTTATTGAGCACAACCTTGATGTAATCGCCCACGCCGACTGGATAATAGATTTGGGTCCGGAGGGCGGAGATGCCGGCGGGCAGGTGGTTGCTGTGGGCACTCCCGAGCAGGTCGCCAGAAATAAAAACTCCATCACCGGGAAATATCTTGCAAAAGTTCTGGGAATTTGAGATTATTTTGATGTTGCGCAGGGGAGGGAATTATGCGAACTGTGAAGTTGTGTGTGCTGGGGGGACTTTTGTTTGCGCTGGCACTTTCCGGATGCGCCGGCAGGAAAAAACTTTCCGAGGGCATAAAGGATGTGGTCTTTTCCCCGGATGGACGGGTTCTGCTGGAAAAGGAGGGCGGCGAGTTCTACATCTGCCAGTTGGACACGGCGGGAAATTTGATAAACTGCAACCGGGTTGAGTTGCCCTCGTTTGCGGGGGCAAAAATTCTCGCCCTTGACGGGGAGCACAACAGATTCTTCTATGCGGCGGCGGAATCGGTCTTCGTCTATGACAGGACCACCGGGTTGACCCGAACGCTGACCAGAGGGGCTTTTGCCCGCAATACCCGGTGCGGCAGGGTTTCGCCGGATGGGAGATTTTTTGCGTTCTCGGCATCGTTGTGGAAACTGGGCAAGGCGACTTTCTGGCGGCTGGTGGTGGTTGATGCGGTTGAGGGCGGCATAGTTCACTATTGCGATTCGCTGGCGACGCCGCATTCTTTCCAGTGGGTTCGCCCGAGCCGGCTGGGATACGCCGAACTTAAGATAAACGGACCACAAATTGACACCGTGGGGGTGTTCTTTGACACGAAAAGAAATGTGGTTATCCCCTCGCGGGACGGCGCCACAGATTTTATAACTGCGCCCTGCGGGAAAATCTCATACGACGGTCAGTGGGAGGCGGAAATTAAAAATCACAATCTTCTGTTACACAGACGAATGCACAAAACCAACCGTTTTGCCCCATAAATTCACGCTGACTGACTCCCAAATTATCAAATTGAGCAGTTGTTAAACAAATAGAAGTTCAAAATTGTATAGATTATATGAGTATTTCGCATTCAAATCCGCTATTTGCTGTTATTCGCAACAAATTTGTAAAAAGTTCT
>JAMOPH010000267.1 GCA_027064665.1 bacterium
CCGATGACTTCCCCTGACCTCCCATCGGCGCTTGCGGCTGAAACCCTCCTCCCAGTCCCGGCGGGAGGTCAACTTATACGAGGCAAACAGATTCCCCGAAAAGTGATACCGCCACGCATAGCGGGTTTCCCCCTTGAGGTAAATCCCGGAGTTCTCGTCAATATCCAGTGCGGCGTAGATGTCAAAGTAATCGTTGGGCGCCCAGTAGTAGCCGAGATTCCTCACGAACCGTTCGCCCTTCTGAAACCTGCCGATGTCCATAGTCAGAATTCCCGAGTGGCGCTTTGTGTTCAGCGAGAAAACAAAAAACGGAAGGAAAAATGTGGGTAGGCGCCCGATATACATTATCACCGGCGAGGCGACCGCCTTGTCCTTGGGGATAAGTTTCAACCGGGGCGAGTAGAAATGATAGTGCGGCGGCTCTCTGTCGCAGGTGGTGAAGGTGGCATCCTTGATGTAGAATGTATCGCCGGGGGATTTTGCGATTTGTTCCCCGGTGAAAAATCCCTTATCGGCGGCGGTGCGCCCGTATTTTAGCAGTCCCACTCTGGTCTGGACATTGTATTTTATCGTGTCGGCGCGAAGTGAATCCTTGCCATCGCGCAGGAAAGGATACCCCATCACGGTGTCGTTCTGCACCAGCGGCGCGGATTCTAACACCTTCGTCTCGCCGTCAAAGTGAATCTGCCCGGCGAAAAGTTGGAGTGTGCCGTATTCCAACTCCGCAGAACTGTAAAGATGAACCCGCCTTTCCGCGCTAAGCGCCATAAAATCCCCGGAATAGACCAGAGAGTCCTTCTTCTCGCCCTTGAACTGATACGAGACGCCCGACACCTGACGCCAGACCTCAACCGAATCAATCCGGGACTTTTCCAAAAGCGCGCAGACCGAATCGCCGTTGACTATGTGAATTTCCCGCGAGGCGGTGTCGGCGGGGGCGGGATGATACTCTATCCGCGCGCGGTGAAGCAGTTCGGCGCGCCTGACTCCCTCTCTGCCGAAGCCAAAGACCATCGTGTCGGCGGAAAATCTGCTGTCGCCGGCAAGGTTGAGGGTATCCTTGGGGTCGTGCCATATCCCCCGCGGACTGCCAACTAACATCGCCGAGGATATGCGATTATCCTTAATCTTCACCCACACCGAATCTGCACACAACTGCCAGTTGGGACTTTTGATGTGTGTGGTATCGGTGAGAAGGATTTTGTCTTTGTCGCGCCAGAATTTCGCCAGCGGCGCCCGAACCTCAAGCGACTCCTGAACAATCCTCACCCCGCCGTAGGCAACCACAAAGTTTGAGTCCTGAAAATACTCCAGCGAGTCGCAGTAGATGAAAATTTTTGGCTTGCCGCTGTCGGCGGGGACAATCACCGCCAACACAGAATCCACGGCGAAGGTTCTTTTTCTCTTCATAAAGTGCGCCAGAAATCGGGCGTCAAGTTCAAGGTGGCTCCCGGCAGAATCTATTTTCGTCAGGTGCGGATTTCCGGCTACGCGGACGAATTCCGAATCGCCGTCGTAGAAACCCTGCTCGCCGAAGACGAACAGCGTGCTGTCGGCGTTGACAAAGCGGACATCTCCGCTGCCACGGGCGGTCTTGTCCCGGCGGAAATAGGTCAGAACATCCGCCCGGATTGTGTAGTTTGTGTCCTCAATTTGAACCTCGCCGCGGAACTGCAGGATACCTTTTTGCCTGTCCCAGCGGGCGAAAGCGCTTTTGAGAAGTCTTTTCCCGTGCCGCAGAGAGACCGAGCCGACAAGTTGAACCACTCTTCCGCCGTCATAACTTTCCAGTTTGTCGCTGTGGAGAAGTTCAACCTCCTGCGCCCCGGCAAGACACACCAGCGCCAAAAGATATGCCAGAATTTTCCGCATAACGGAAAATTACATTCCCTGTGCTTTCCCGCAACGGGGATTTTGCTCAAAAAAATTTGTGAATCCCGCAGAGAGGATTAAATTTTAGGCAAAAAGGAGAGGGAAATGGAACTCCCCAAGCACAGAGTTATCCTGACGCAGGAACAAATTCAGGCGCGGATACCCGAACTTGCCCGCCAGATAGAGCAGGATATGGGCACCGAGAACCCTTTGGTCGTGGTGGTTCTGAAGGGAGCGTTCATTTTCGCCGCGGACTTGATTCGCAACTTCAATTTCCCCCATCAGGTGGATTTCATCTCAATCTCATCCTACGGGAGCGCTACCGAAAGCACGGGCGTGGTCAAACTTCTCAAGGATTTGGACGAACCCATAAAAGGACGCACGGTGCTTCTGGTTGAGGACATTGTGGACACAGGGCTGACGCTTCACTATCTGTATGAGATGCTCAAAATCCGGGAGCCGAAGCGGATAGAGGTTGCGGCGTTTTTGTCCAAAAAGGCTCGCAGGGAATACAATGTCCCGGTCAAATTCGTGGGATTTGAGGTGCCGAATGTCTTCGTCGTTGGCTACGGACTTGACTACAAACAGATGTATAGAAACCTGCCGTTTGTAATTGGAATAGAGGAGTAGAATTCGTCGGAATTTTCCCAAACGCCGCCCCCCAACTCACCGGGCGGGAAATCCGAAATGCCCCGCACAAAAATGCCGGAACGCCCTGAAACAATCCACTGCGGTGCTGCCCGCCCCGGTGGTCAGTCAAACAGTTCCACGGGGATGTCCACCCTCTCTATGTGCTTTGCGAAACCAGTGGCGGCGTCAATTTTGATGAACACGCCCTGAATTCGCACGCCCCCGGATGCCGGCTCAAACCTCATCTGCACCGAACGGAGGAAGTGCTCAATCACTATATTTTTCTTCACGCCGATGACCGAGTCGTGGGGACCGGTCATTCCGCAGTCGGTTATGTATGCCGTGCCGCCGGGGAGAATCTTCTCATCGGCGGTCTGGATGTGGGTGTGCGTCCCCACAACGGCGGAGACCAGCCCGTCAAGATAGTGCCCCATAGCGACTTTCTCCGATGTCGCCTCGGCGTGGAAATCCACAATTATAATCTTTGTCTCCCGGCGGATTTTCTCAACAATATCCCTGCCAATCCTGAACGGGCAGTCAATTACGGGCATATACACCCGCCCCATAAGGTTTATCACGCCGACCTTGACGCTGTCCTCGGTGGAGAAAATCGTCCATCCGTGCCCGGGATTTCCCGGTGGGTAGTTCGCAGGGCGCAAAAGATTTTCATACACATCAAGGGCGTTGCCCAGTTCGTCCCGCTTGTTCCAGGTGTGGTTGCCCAGAGTGATTACATCCACGCCGTAGCGGAAAAGTTTTTGGGCAAGATTCTCGGTGATACCGAACCCGCCTGCGATGTTCTCTCCGTTGGCGATGACCACATCGGGTTTGTATTTTTCTCTAAGGGCGGGCATCATCACTCGCACAGCGTCCTTGCCCGCCCGGGCATAGACATCGCCCAAAAACAGCACTTTAATCTCGGTCACAGCAGTCCCCTTGTAAATTTTCAACACAAAGCCGGACAGGATTTCCCTGCCCGGCGGATTTTTTCAGCGTTATCTGGCGTAATCAACGGCGCGGCGCTCCCTTATAACCACCACCTTAATTTGCCCCGGATATTCCATCTCCTCCTGAATTTTCTGGGCGATTTCTGCGGCGAGGATATCCACATCGGTGTCGCTGACTTTGTCAGGCTCAACTATGACACGCACTTCGCGCCCCGCCTGAATGGCATAGGTTTTCTGCACGCCGGGGAAATTTTCCGCGAGTTCCTCAAGGCGCTGGAGCCGCCTGATGTAGTTTTCCAGCGTCTCGCGGCGCGCCCCCGGACGCGCCCCCGAAATTGCATCCGCAGCCTGAACTATCACCGTATACGGCGTGGTCGGCTCAACATCCTCGTGGTGCGCCAGAATGGCGTTGAGGACAATCTCATCCTCGCCATATTTTTTGGCTATCTCGTATCCCAACTGGGTGTGGGTGCCCTCCTGCCCGCGGTCAACAGCCTTGCCTATATCGTGCAACAACCCGCACCTTTTGGCAATCTTTGAGTTGAGCCCCAGTTCCGCAGCGATGTATCCGGCAAGATATGCCACCTCCTTGGAGTGCTGAAGGACATTCTGTCCATAACTTGTGCGGAATTTGAGCCGCCCCAGAAGTTTTACCAGTTCTGGATGGATGTTGTGCATACCAAGTTCAAAGCACACCTGCTCGCCGGCTTCCTTGAAGATGTTTTCCATCTCCTTTTCGGCTTTTGCCACGACCTCCTCAATGCGCGCGGGATGAATTCTGCCGTCCATAATCAGTTTCTCCATAGCGATTCTGGCGATTTCCCGGCGGATTGGGTCGTATCCGGAAAGGATGACTGCCTCGGGGGTGTCGTCAACAATCACATCCACGCCGGTGGCGGTCTCAAATGCGCGGATATTTCTTCCCTCGCGCCCGATGATTCTTCCCTTGATTTCGTCGGAGGGCAACGGCACCACAGAGACTGTGGACTCCACTGTGGTCTCTGCGGCGCACCGCTGGATGGCGGAAATTATCACCTCGCGAGCCTCTTTTTCTGCCTCTGCCTCTGCCTCTTCGCGAATCTGCCTGATTTTCTGTGCCGCCTCCGCGCGAGCCTGACTTATCATATTCTCCATCAGAATCTGCTTGGCTTCCTCCTGCGTCATCCCGGCAATCCGTTCCAGTTTTTCGTTCTCCTGCCGGACGAGTTCGTCAAGTTGCTGTTGCTTTGCCATAAGTTCCTGCTGCTGGGACTGGAGTTTCCGCTCAAGTTGGGAAAGTTCCTTTTCCTGTTTGCGTATCAGGTCGGCGCGGTGCTCAAGGGATTCTCGCTGTTCCTCAAGGCGTTTTTCAAGGCGAGATAGTTCGTTCCGCTTGGACTGGGTCATCCGCTCAAATTCCGCCCGCTGACGGCTCCGTTCCCGCTCCAGTTCCAGTTCCATCTGGCTCTTTTTGAGTTCAATCTCCTTTTTGGCTTCCTCAAGGATTTTGTCGGCTTCCTTTTTGGCAGAGGAGACGGCGTTTTTCGCCGTCATCTTGGCGATAACATATCCAATCAAAAAACCGACCACGGCAAACACCACAAACACAACTATACCTGTGCCCGTAAACATAGCGCATCACCTCCATCGCGGGGGATGCCGCAGGGACATCTGGCGGAAATCTCGGGCGGGAAACTATGTGTCAATTTCGGATGTTATCTCGGACAGTTTTTGAGCGAGTTGTTCGGAGCGTTCCTGCAGTTGGCGCACCAGTTTCTGGTGCTCCTCTCTTTGTTTGAACAACTCATCGGCTATATTCATAGCCGCCAGAATTAAAGCCTTTGTTGACGATATCCCCGGCACATTGTCAACCACTTCGTAAATTTTTGAGTCCACATACCGTGCCACATCACGAACATACTCTGGCGGCTCGTCAGTCCGAATTTTGAGTTCTTGATTGTATATTTTAACAGACACTATAGTCCTTTTGGAATCCGCCATATCCCGGCATCCCCTTAATCTATGTTAAATTATTCTCCCAACGCCTCGTTGATTCTTGCAATGAGCGAATCAAGGCGTTCTTTGGCGGTCTGTGTGCTCTGAATAGACTGCTCAAGTTGTTCTTTCTCCCGCCTTATCTGCTCAATCTCCTCCTGCAGTTGGCGAACACGCTCCTCCAACTGCTGGTTCGCCTCCATCAACTGTTGCTTTTCAGCCTTCAGTTTTATCACCGCGTTTATGAGTTTCTCAATCTGCTGCTCAAAGACTGCAAATGTATCTTCCACAATGTCCTCCTTTCAAAAGGGCATCTATGTTGAACTTTCCCACAATTTTCAAATTATAGAAATGTCTGCCAAAAGCGCAACAATTTTTTACACACCTTCCGAATTATGCAAAACGAACCGCCTTATAACAATAGTTAAATTTTTTAGCCTTGCCCATCGGATTTTTTCATCTCATTATTCCATTGTGGGTTATCGGAATGACAGACCGGCGGTTTTCCTTGACCGGGACGGAACGATAATTGAGGACACCGGCTTTGTAAGTTCGGTGGAGCAGGTGGTTCCCATTGAGGTGGCGTTTGAGGCGGTTCGCCTGCTCAACCAGCACGGATTTGTGGTGGTCGTCGTTTCAAATCAGTCCGGCGTGGCAAGAGGATATTTTGATGAGAAAACCGTTGAGGAAATCAACGAGTATATAGAAAAAATTTTTGCCCGGCGCGGCGCGGTGATTGATAAGTTCTACTTCTGCCCTCATTATGCCGGCGGCAGTGTGGAAAAATATGCGGTTGACTGCCCCTGCCGCAAACCCAACACCGGGATGATTGAGAGGGCAAAAAGGGAGTTGGGCGTCCGTCCGGTGCTGGTGATTGGCGACAGGGAAAGCGATATCCTGCTGGGCAAAAATGTCGGTGTTCCCGCCGTTTTAGTTCTGACGGGAATCGGCGCCCGGCAGGACGAGAAGACAAAATCCCTCGCCGACTATGTGGCAAGCGATATCCTTGACGGAGTCAAATGGTTCCTGAAGCACTTTGAAAGATGACGGCATCCGATGCACATAAGCAACTTCTGAAGATGCTCTACACCGACGAGTTGACCCGCATCTACAACCGTCGGTATCTGAAGGAACAGATTCCCAGATATCTTGCGCAGGCGAAACAGAAAAATCTGCCCGTGGCGTTTTATATGTTTGACCTTGACAATTTCAAGGGAATCAACGACACCTACGGGCATCAGACAGGCGACAGGGCACTGGTGCACTTTGCCCGGATAATCGTGGGCACCTTCAAGCGAATCGGGATTCCAATCCGCTATGCCGGCGACGAGTTTGTGGTCGTTGCGCCCGGAGTGGACCGCCAGAGGGCAAAAGCCCTCGGCGAGATGGTGGAAAAAGGTCTGTCCGCAACGCCGCTGGTGGTTGAGGGGAAACAAATCAAACTTGGATGCAGTATCGGTGTTGCAATTTTCCCCGCAAACGGCGAGGATGTTGACACGCTCTTTGCGAGAGCCGACGAGGCGCTGTATATCTCAAAGCATCAGGGCAAGGGGCGGGTAACCGTATATCCCGAGTCGGGGAGACTTTTGACTCCCGAAAAGTTGGACTCAATCCTGTCAAGCCCCTGCATAGTGGGCAGGGATGAGATTCTCTCGTTTGTGGATTCGCACTTCACCCCGCAGGGAAACCCGAAAATTTTCCCAATCGTGCATGGTCCCGCCGGCTCCGGGAAATCAAGGATAATACGCTATGCCCGGGAGCGGGCACGGAAAAATCTGGCGTTCTGTATGTCCGGCAGGGGATATTCGTTCTGGCAGAGCGAACCGTATGGCGCGATATTTTCCACCCTCAGCAGTTTCTTTGAGACCAATCAGGAAATCTCAAACTTTGTGTTTGAGAGCCTTGACGCCGACGCCAAGGCGGTTCTTAAGCCCCGCATCTTTGCGTGGGACAGCAAACCTCTTGAGGGCGCCGAGCCGGTTGAAAACCCCTCAAATGTTGAGATTTACGAGAGTTTGATGAAGACATTTTTGATTCTTGGGCGGCGGGGAACCGGCGCAGTCCTTCTGGACGATGCCGACCAGATTGACCCGCCGTCTCTGCAGTTGTTTGATGCCCTGTTCGCCGAGGAGAATGTGAATGTGCTGTTTATGATGGCTCTCAACGCCGATGATGCCGCCGAAGCCGACGAGAAAACCCTCCAACTTCTGGGCACTATGAAAAATGTCTCCCGCTTGGGAGAGATTAGAAAATTTGAACTGTCCCCCCTCACCATTGATGATATTAGGGAGTTCGTCTCAAGGACCTTTGGCGGCGCAGGTTTTCCGCCCGAGGTTGAGGAGCAACTTCTCCGCAATTCAGGGGGAAACCCCCTTTTCATCGTGGAGACAATGTCATACCTCCTCCAGACCGGCAAAATCTACACCGACGGCGACAACTGGATTTTGGGCGGTGTCACCGCTGACGATATCCCGCTTCACTTTGAGGAACTGCTGAAAATGCGCCTTATGCAGATAAAGCCCGAGGAACTTGATGTCCTCAAATTAGCCTCAATTATGGGCGAGAAAATCAGCGCAAAGCAACTTGGCGAACTGACCGGACTCAACCCCCATCAGGTTATGGATATTCTGGGCAATGCCCGCCGGCTCCTTCTGATTGAGGAAACTCCCAACCCCGATGAGTATGTGTTCTCCCACAAGATGGTGCGCTCGGTGCTGTATTCTCTGCTGTCGGAGGAGGAGAAGAAAAAATATCACATCCTTGCGGCGGAGATTGAGAAAAAATACAGCGAGGGCGCCCTTGAGCGGGTCGTCGGAAGGCTGGCATATCACTATCAGAACGCCGGCGAATTGGAAAAAGCCGCCAGTTTGTTCTCTACTTTCAAGGACCAGATGGACAGCGTGCTGATTTTCACCTCGTCAATGGCGAAGGAATCCCCGCTGGCAGAAGAAGATTTGGGCAAAGCCGTTGAGACCGCCCGGGCGTTCAAGGTCGCAATGCAGAACCTCAGGCTCTATCCCCGGGAAAACCAGAATGTGATAAAGTCGGTGCAGAGGCTCAAGGAGGCGCTTGATTATTTCCTCGCCGAGAAAACCGAGGCGCTGTCAATCTCTTTGACCGCCGAGACGATGGTGTTCAACGGGCAACCGCCCCCGCCGGACAAAAACGATGCCCGCCTGACACAGGAACTGTATTCGCAGTTGAGCAGTTATGGTCTTCAGGGGGTGCTGTTCATCCGCGGGCTGACCGAGGAGGAGATTATTGATTTCCTTGAGGTCTTCACGCAAAAGCCCGAGGAGGTCGCCACCCGCTGGGACGAGATTGTTGAGGAGAAAAAACTTGAGCACATTCTCCCCGACAGGAAAGTCTTTGTCGCCGTTGGGGAACACAAAATTGTGCTGGACAGCCGTGAGGTGATTGCCCGGACGCTCGGCGAGGAGGGAGGCACCGGCGAAAAAGTCCAGCAGGTATCTCCCCAGTTCACCGAGGAGCAGATTCAGAAAATTCAAAACCTTGTGGAGGAATTCAAAAAGGACAAGGAGGAACTTATCGCCGCCCTTCGTTCGGGCAACCTTGACAATCAGGTTCTTGAGCGCCTCATAAGCCTTCTGGAGCGGATATCCGGGGAAAGCGTGCTGACCGCTCCTGTTCAGCGGGCAGAGGAGAAAAAGCCCGCCGGAGCAGAAAAGAAGGTGCCGAAATCCCCCGAGGAGCGCTACGCCGATGTCCTGCCGGATATGGAGTTGGTTGAACAGAGCGAGGCGGATATAGAACTTGCCTTTGACGACCTTGTGGCGGAGGACACGCTGGTTCGGGCGAAAGCCGCCGCCTGGCTGATAAAACAGCCGCCGGAAAAAGTTGTCCCGGCGGCGGTTGAGGTGGTCTGCTCGCCGCACCAGCCCCTGAAAAAGCGCAAACTTGCCGCCGCCGTGGTGGCTAAAATGGGCAAGAAGGCAGTTGATATGTTCTTGGACAAAATCTCTCCCGCTATGCCCGAGGAATACCTCATAAATTTCCTCAATGTGGCAGAGTTGTTCGCGGAAAGTCCAAAATTTTTCACCAAACTGCAGGAACTTGTCATCTCGGCGCCTGAGGGTGTGGTCAAAAGAACCTTCGCACTTCTGAGAAGAATCCCGAATAAAGCGGTGAACCAAATTTTGGTGGAACTTTTCTCGCGAGCAACGGGCAAACTCAAAATTGAGGTCCTCGGGCTCATTGCCGAGCGGGGAATAAGAGAAATTGTGCCCGAACTTGTGGAGATTATAAAACCCGTCAAGATGTGGGAGCAGGAGAGACAGGTTCAACTTCAGGTCTATGCGTGCAATGCGCTGGGGATACTCAGGGCAACCGAGGCGGAGGATGCACTGATTGCTGCGGCGCAGGTGCCCAAGCCGTGGACTTTGCTAAAGCCCAAGCCCGAGCCGGTAAGAATTGCCGCAATAAAGGCATTAAAAAATTTGCCCCCCGACGAAAAAATCGCTAAATTGTTTGAAAGTCTCAAAAAGGACAAATCTCCCGCAGTGCGCAAAACTGTGGGGTGAAATAAGGAGGGTTCTGATGCCTGAAAGTTATAGGATGGATTACATAATGGTGCCCGAACCGATGACTATGACGATTGAGGCGATGAAACCTCACTGGGCACTGAAGAAATTTGACCTGTGGGGAGATTCGCTGGTGGTGTTCCGCGGTCCCATTGATGTCAAGCCGGACGAAATTATTGACCTGAAGGATTTCAAGTCGGGCACCGTTTTCCCCAAAGGCGAGATGCTCCACTTTGTGATAGAGCACTTCGGCGACGCTTTAGAGACCGGGATTTTGCGCCAGCATATTCTGGTGTCAATCGCTGAGGAGAAACTCGCCCACAGGATAGGCGATGCGAAAAAAATCCTTCGCTGGGGCGACGACCTTTTTGACGAGGACCAGCGGCTGAGCATCACCGCTGTGGCGCCCA
>JAMOPH010000268.1 GCA_027064665.1 bacterium
CACCGGCGCCATAGGGTCCCTCTCCGCAAGTTCTGCCACCTGCTTAACCGTCAAATCCACGGGTTGAAGGTAGAAAAAGTCGTTGGCGCCAGTAGTGAAACCACGGCGCACCTCCGCAATTTCGCCAAGGCGCACAAGTTTGCCCCTGCCCTTCTCCAGAATAGTGAAGAAAACATCGGGCGCCCGCAGATACTTGCCGCCCCACTTGTCGCCCTCATACCGGTCGGTCTCCACCAACTGCCCGTCTTTCTCCTCCTGCGCCAAACCCTCACGGTAGAGAGTCCACTGGTCAATCATAACGGAGCGGAACTCCGGGCGGGCAAGCACCCGAAAATGTGCCCGGGGTTTGTATTGTTTTTCGTCCTCTATCTCCATAAAGACCACGGGGTTGAGGGTTTTTTCAAAGGGGACTTTGAAGGCGATAAAGCGGACGGGGCGTTTTTTCATCTGCGCCTCCGACAGCGGGCGTTTCCGCTCGGGCACCCCCGCAAGCACAATCACTGTGTTCACATCGGCGTGGGAGAAACTGCGCTTTTTCTGGTTGTCTATCACCATCTTCAAATGCCCGAACCTTACGAAAAACTCCTGCAGATACTTGCCGAAATCCACATCCAGCCACGAATTTGAAGTGATAAAGCAGAAACTTCCGCCGTCCGCCAGAAGGGACATTCCGTGAAGGTAGAAGTAGATATAATAATCCGCCCGCCCGCCGATTCTGCGGATTTTGGTCATAAATGCGGGGTATATTGTCCGCAGTCCCTCGTTGAGGCGGTCAAGGTATTCCTTGCGGGAGAACCTGCCCAGATAATCACGGATTTTCTCCTGACGCACATAGGGCGGGTTCCCGATGATTATGTCAAATCCGGGGCTGTCGCCCTCAAAAATCTCCACAAAGGCGATATCCCACACAAAGGGCGTGGGCTGGTCGGGCTTGATAGCCTCCCGGGCTCTCACAAGGCGCTCCCGCTGGTCCCTGAGTCTGCTGATTTGCTCCTCTATTGAGCGAATCTGCTCCCTTTTGTGTGCCATCCGCCCATCGCCTATGGTCGGGATGAACTGCGAGTCGGTCAGGGTCCGTTTGCTGTGCTCAAGATGCTGAATTTCCTTTTCAATCCTGTGAATGCGCTCGGCGAGGATTTCCCGGAAAAGTTGCTGTTCCTCCCTCCGGAGTTCCTCCTCTCTGATTCCCGGCTCTCCGAGGAAAAACCGGCGCTTTTTGCCCTGAAGTTTTGTGATTCTGCCCTTCAGATGCGCCGGGATTTCAAGGTCTGCCCTGCGGAACGGGCTGAAGTCCAAATCGCCGATTGTCTGGAGAAGGCTGTCGCCGGGGCGAATTTTGAAGTTGAGGTTCGGCAGAACCGGCTTGAGGTAGTATTCCGGAAGTTTAATCTCGGTTTCCACCACAAGTTGAAGCCACAGGCGGAGTTCCGCCACACGAACCGCCCATTCCATAACATCCACGCCGTAGAGTTGGTCCCTGAGGATGCGTTTGCGGCGTGCGTAGGGGGTCTCGTCCCTTCCGAAGGTTTTGTTGCACCGCTCCTGAAGGTCGTCTAACACGAGGAGCATCCCCACAAGAAACGAGCCCGAGCCGCAGGCGGGGTCGCACACCCGCACACGACGGATAAGTTCGTCAAGTCTCTTCCACAGGTTCAGGGCAGTGATTTCGTCGCCGGATGCCTCTTTCTCCTCCTCGGAGAAGGCGAAAACCCAGCGGTAGAGCAGGTCTTTGTGCTCCTCACCGATTTGGTTGCTCAGCCAGTCAACCAGCGAAAGGCGGCACATAAGGTCAATTTCGGTGCGTGGGGTGTAGAAAATTCCCGCCTGAAGGTCCTCCTCGTAGGTGATATTGACGAGGCGCTCATAGACCGTGCCGAGCATCTCGGGGTCAACGGCGACCTCCTCGTCAAACCGGCTGGTCTCCACCACGGTGAAGTTGTAGCGCTCA
>JAMOPH010000269.1 GCA_027064665.1 bacterium
GTATTGGGTTCCCGGCGGGGAAAGATACAAAATCACCCGGAGTGCCGAAATCCACGAGGGCGCGCCCGCAGTCTCCCCCGACGGCAGATACCTCGCGTTCCTCGCCCTGCCCGAGGGCGACATCTATCGGACGCAAATCCGCAGGGGAAGCAGGATAACGCTTTCTGCGCCGCAACTTGTCCGGCGCGGGGCAGAATGCCCCATCGTGGAATACCGCAAACCCACCCCGCGGGAAAAAAGCGACCTGTGGGTCCCCTATCTGCATCAGAAATGGGATGTGCCGGACTATTTCAACGGCGCCGCAAGTTGCGGTCCGTCGTCGGGGCTGATGGCTATCCAGCGCTACGACAAACTTCCCCCGCACCCGATAACCTGCTCAAACCCCTACCCTCACACCCACGACTTCGGCTGGTATGTCCCCAACGAATACGAATACAACGGCTATGTCTATGACCATCCGGGGCTGGCGCCCAAGGTCGGAGACTACCATTCAGACACCACCGTCTACGGCGCTCACGGTTTCTGCACCAGCCCCACCGAAAGAGTTGGAACCTTCGGCGATTCGCTGGTTCTTTTGCTTCAGCAACACGGATTATATTCGGCGTGGTCGTCGTATTCGCCGGCGTGGTCGTTATATCAGGGCGAAATAGACAGCGGATATCCGATGGTTGCCCTGCTGTATTTCGGCTCGTCGGGACATTATAACACCTGGCGGGGATACTTTTATAATCATACTGTCATCTCCAACGACCCCTACGGCGATTACAATACCTCACCGTGGGGGCAGTATAACGGCGAGATGGCATATTATGATTGGCCCGGATATGACAACGGCAACTATTCACCGACCGTTAGATATCTATTTTACGCCCGTGATGACTACACTCCTCCGCCGGCGGACACGCTGGTGGACGACCTCTCCTCGGGAATGGACTTGCAGGGACCGGGAATGTATTGGCGCGCGTGGCTGGGCGGATTCAACCGGCACGCCTTCTGGACGGCGTCCGTTGCCTCAAGCGGCGATGTCAATATCGCAGTGTGGACCCCGCAAATTGAGGCGGGATGGTATGAAATCTTCGTCTATATCCCCGACAACTACGCCGACGCCACCGTGCGCTATCAGATTCACCACGCCGGCGAGGTTGACACCGTGGTCGTGGACCAGTCGGCATATTCCGGAGAGTGGGTTTCCCTTGGGAGATTCTACTGCCAGCCGGGAGATTATGTATATTTGGGTGATTCCACCGGGGTCTCCGGGCAGCACATAGGTATGGATGCGGTCAAATTCTCGCCGCTGGGCTCGGGGATTATCGTTGACGACGGCGATTCCGGTTTCAACTGCGATTTTGAAAACTGGCACGCCGGTTCGTATGCTGACTCCGGCTGGAACGGGGATTATCTTTGGGCGGACGCCACCGACACCGTAAACAACTGGGCGCGCTGGACTCCCACAATCCCCGACACCGGCGCCTACGATGTGTATATGTGGTGGATGCCCGCCGCCAACCGCTGCGACAGCGTATTCGTCAGGGTCCGGGGGGCGTTCAACGATTCACTCTTCGTCTCGCAGAAAACCGGCGCCACAGGCTGGCACTATATCGGAAGATTCCTGTTCAATGCCGGGAACACCGGCTATGTCGGCATAAGCGACAGGACCGCCGTCGGCGGGGATGTCATAATTGCCGATGCGGTGCGCTGGGTCTTCGCCGGCGAGGTGGACACCCTCATTGACGACGGCGAGGATGGATTTATCCGCCACGCCGACCCGGCTCTCTGGCACGATGGCACCGGCGGATACTCCGGGCATTTCTGGTGGACTTACTCCACCGACGCCGCCGACACCTGCTTTGTGGAATGGTTCCCGATTCTGCCGCACCCGGCGGAATATGAGGTGTTCGCCTACATCCCCGGAAATCACGCCACAGCATATGCGAGATATCGCAT
>JAMOPH010000270.1 GCA_027064665.1 bacterium
TACACCGGAATTTCCACTCTTGAGGCGGTTCTCAGAAGGTCCCTGCAGGCGAGAAGGTAGTTGGTTCTGGCGGCGGTGACCGCAAGGGGATTGAGGTCAAAGCCGATAACATTGTTCAGAATTTTTCTGAACAACTCTCCGGGTCCAAAGCCCGCCTCAAATTGATGTTTTTGATACCATTTTTTGATTCTGTTTATAGCCATAATCAGGAATGTTCCGCTTCCGCAGGCGGGGTCAAGAATTCTTTTGTCGGGATTGCCATCGTATCCGAGTTCGTCAAGCACATATTCAGCCAGCCAGTCGGGGGTGTAGAACTCCCCAAGGTCGTGCCTGACCGAACGGGGCAGCAGTTTGTGATACAGTTTTTTCAGCAGGTCGCGCGTTTCAACCGGGGCAACACTGAGGGTTTCGGGGTCGTATTCGTCAAATCTTAAGGCTATATTGCGAATCATCTGGGCTATATCATCGCTCCACAAATTTAGATACCACGAGAAAAGGTCTCTTTCAAAGACATTTTCAATTCCGAATTCAGCCCACAGTTTGCCGCTTTCAATTTTTTCGCACTCGTCCTTGAGTTGTCTGTTGGTGCTGGCGTCTATCAGTTTTTTGAGGGAAGAGGTCCCCAGCGGGTTCATAAAGGAAATTACCTCTGCCGCAAGGAATTTCATAAAGATTGAATAATATGTGTGAATGGCGAAGAAAAGATGGTCGGGATTTGCGTCTTTTATTTCATAAAGTCCGCATAATTCGTTGAATGCCTTTGCGTTTTTGGTTACTAAATTGTCGCTGTATCCGCATACCTCGCCGAAAAGCAGTTTCCATTGGCGGAAAAAGACATCTATTTCCTCGCGATTCCCGTTTTGGAGTGAATTATAAAGAGTTTGCACACTTCTGCGTGCCAATAAACTTTCTGCGCTGAAGTCGTTGACAAGATTTTCCGGCGTGAACGAGCGACCTCTGGCTCCAACCGACACGAGGATGCGCAAAAACCGCTGAACGGTGGCAGGGGTCACATCCGCCGGGGAGATATCCCACTTATCCTTGCCCTTGCGCATCACGAACACAAATGTGTCCCCGTCAAGCCCAACGCCGACAATGCGTTCCGGCGGTATATTGCTCTGCCGGGAAAACGGCTCAAATCTGCTTTTGAGTTGTTCCACCACCGCTTTGGTCCCGGAAGCCTTCTGGTCGGGAAGAATGCTTCCTTTCTTGTATTCTATCAGCACCGCTCCATACTTTGAATCAACTCTGCCGCCCTCAATGGAATATTCGTTACGCGCTTTTATCTTGAGCCCGGCGGAATTTATAAAATCATCTATAACTCTGTTGCACCGGTAGCGAACATCCTCCTCCGAGGACGCCTCTTTCGCTGCTCGTATGAACTCCCGGGCAATGTCCCGCGATTTCTCAACAATCAACGATTCAATGTCCATTTTTCTCTCCCGGCGGGGTGTTTGTCTTTGTTATTCCTTCACATTTTCCCTTATCCACTCTGCGGCGCGGCGAAGCCGGGCGACGACTTTTTCCCGCCCCACAATTTCCAGAAGTTCAAACAAACTCGGTCCCATACGCAAGCCCGACACTGCAAGCCTTATGGGATGGATAACTTTCCCCGCACTCACGCCCAATTCTTCGGCATACCCGCGGACGATTTCCTCAAGCGCTGACTCCGTCCATTTGGGAAGTGCCTCAAAGCGGCGCGCCATCTCCTCAAGCCAGTCGGCGACCCCGGGCTTGAAGTTTTTCTTCACGCCCTTGGGGTCGTATTCGGTTGGTTCGGTGAAAAAGTAAAATCCCAACTCCTTCATATCGGTGAGGACCTTGATGCGCTCCTGCATCGCGCGGGAGACCCTGTCAAGATATTCGCGATCGCAGGGGTTTTGCTCGGTGCACCAGCCCCATTTTTCGTAGAACGGGATAAGGCGCTCGGTCA
>JAMOPH010000271.1 GCA_027064665.1 bacterium
AGTCTCAACTGCGAGTTGATTGGTCTGAGCATTGACCAGGTGTTCTCGCACATCAAGTGGGTGCAGTGGATAAACGACACGCTGGGAGTAAAAATTGAGTTCCCGATAATCGCCGATGATATGGGCGATGTCGCCAAGACTTTGGGTTTGATTCATCCGAATATGGGCACCAACACGGTGCGCGGCGTGTTCATCGTTGACCCCAAGGGGATAATCCGTGCGATTCTTTATTATCCGCAGGAGTTGGGGCGCAATTTGGACGAGATCGTCCGTATGGTTGAGGCTCTCCAGATTGCCGATGCCGAGGGTGTCGCTATGCCCGCCAACTGGCCCAACAACGAACTCATCGGCGATGAGGTGATTATCCCGCCCGCCACCGACGAGAAAACCGCCGAGGAGCGCCCGAAGAAATACGACTGCTACGACTGGTGGTTCTGCCACAAAAAGCGCTCATAACGATTTCACCCGGTTGCCCCTTTCCATCGGAGCCCGCCCGCAAAAGGGCGGGTTTTTTATTATTGCCTTATAATTGCAGATGGAATTTCCAATTTTGGGAATTATTCAAATAGAGTCTTACGCGGTATCCAACTAAGTTGTATCATAGCAAAAGAGAAAATAGCCAGCAGAATTCCGCGCAGTAGAGCAGTTTTCGCAGGGATGTCGTAGAATCTCACGACAGCAGCGAAATACATCGCTCCTATAAGGGCAGATATCAGAATTTCGCCGGATATTTTGCGGGATTTCTGGCGATTTTTGCTCGCTTTTCTGGAGTTAAAATATATAATTATCGCGGTAAACCCACCCGCAAAAATTCCAACGCCCAGAGAGAGAATTATTGATATCCATAACATATCACCAACACCGGATGTGATAGATAAATCCACAAAGAAAAATAAAGCGCACAGAACAGATGAGTATATCGCTGACCGCAAAATCGTCTCTCTTGTGCCTACAGCGACGAAATAAAGGATAATAAATATCGGAACGACTGTCTCTAAGGAATCCATTATCCTGCTAAACAGCGTTTTTTCTTCCGGGAAGAAATAACTGGTCACCAACACCGCCACTGTGGCTATCAAAAATACAATGAACATAAACCCGGGATTTTTGAGTTTGCTCTCACGATCCATATATACCCTCCTATCAGAAATGATCAAAACTCAAACCTAAATTAAAAATCCTGTCAAATGATAGCAAATTCTATTTTGATGTGGTGTTTTCTATATAAGATATTTTCAATACAGCCGATATCACTCCGAAAAAGACACCCACTATCACCGATGGAACGACTGTAAACCACCATTCATTTGCTTCTGCCCCAGTAATTCCTTCAATTGTATAGGCGGCGCCGGCGATGATAAATGTGATAATCCCGCAGTAAATCACGCCGCGCCTGCTATCCGGAGTGACCAGCGGAATCCAGAACACAGCCATAAGTGCTGTCGTGTGCAAAAACGATTTAAACAAACTTTTCCCGAAGGTCGGATAGGAATGTATTGCGTAGTTCATCCAGCCGAAGGCGAGAATGAGTATCGGATAGACAATGGCGATGGATATTGCCGCCCGTTTTCTTCTGTCCGCAGTCATTCTTGTCCCCCGGAGAAATTTCCGCTTGCCCATCAGGGAATTGAGGGAAATTATAACATAAGGTTTTCGGGAAGAAAAAGAAATTTTGGTATGACGGCAGGGAAAGCGCTTGAACTTTTGCTTTTTGTGGGGGTGATTATGGCGCAGACTGGCGAGGTGGTTCATCTTCCGCCGCCGAAAACCAGGGGCAAGATGTCGGTTGAAGAGGCTATTGCCCGCCGGCGCAGTCGCCGGGAATTTGAAAATGTCCCGCTGACTCTGGAACAACTTGGACAGATTCTCTGGGCGGCACAGGGAATTACCGACAGAGAACACGGTTTCCGGGCGGCGCCGTCGGCAGGGGCAACATATCCCTTTGAGACCTATGTCATCGTCGGGGCGGTGGAAGGTTTAGTCCCGGGAATATATCACTATATCCCCTACGGGCATACACTGGTTCTGCTGAAGCGGGGGGATTTCCGAAGAGCCCTGTGCGATGCCAGTTTGAGGCAGGAGTTTATCGCCGAGGCGCCGGCAAGCATCGTCCTCGCCGCAGATTACCAGCGCACAGCACGATTCTACGGCGAGCGAGCCTATCGCTATGTCCCTATGGAAGCCGGGCATATCGGCGAAAATATCCATCTGCAGTGTGAGGCGCTCGGGCTGGGAACCGTTATGGTCGGCGCATTTTACGATGAACAGGTCAGAGATATACTTGATATTGAACTTGACCCGCTATATGTGATACCTGTCGGCAAGCCGAAATAATATCGGTGCCCTGCCGCAAACGAATAGAATATATTGCCCTATTTTTGCTTTTCCCACGAATGCTACGACTCTGCAACATCGGGGTTGTCTGGCAGGAACCTCTTTTTCAAATTCCGATTGGTTGATACGGCAAGACTTCCGGAAAATATGCCCATAAGTAGTGCAAGCAACACAATTATAATGTGAAATTTGCCAATCGCCGCCGTAAATACTATAAACACCGCCAAGGTAACTGTCACAAAGGAATATATCCCGGCTTTACGCTCGGATTTCTCCCCTAACCCAACCAACCAGGCGAACAAATTCCCACATATAATGAAGGAAGTAACCATAAATGTCTGTGTGAAGGCATACACCCACGGTTTGTCGGGAAATGCGAGTTTGTAAAATCCCGTCCCAAGTCCCAGCAAAATCGCATAAACTATGGGCAGATACCTTAAAACCCTTTTCCGCTCTTTTTTGAACATCCTGGTTATAAGTTATCGTTTTTTGAAAAAGTAGCAAGTAGAAGTTGTCCATTGAGGGATTGAAATTTTTTGCCCAAATGGATATTTTTCCAAAAAACAAGGGGGATAAGATGGCGAAAAAGGATATAGCGGTCGTTCTGGTTTCCGGCGGGATGGACAGCGCCACATCGCTGGCGGTGGCGGCATCGGAAGGTTATCGCCTTGCGCTTTTGCACTTTGACTACGGGCAGAGGAGTCAGGCAAAGGAGCGGGAGGCGTTTGAAAAACTTGCCCAGCATTTCGGCGCCGAGCGGAAACTTGTGGTGCCTATGGATTTTCTGAAGGTCATCGGTGGTTCCGCCCTGACTGATGAGTCAATCCCCGTGCCGACGCAATCTCCCGCCAAGGGCGAAATCCCGCCAACATATGTGCCTTTCCGCAACGGGATTATGCTTTCCATCGCCGCCGCCTGGGCGGAGGTCATCGGCGCAAATGCCATTTTTGCCGGCTTTGTGGAGGAGGACAGTTCCGGCTATCCCGATTGTAGAGAAGTCTTTGTTGAGGCGATGGAGCGGGCGATAAATTTAGGTCGTCGCCCCGAAAGCGCCCTCAAAATCCGGGCACCGCTTCTGCACCTGCGGAAATCCGAAATCGTGAAATTGGGCGCAAAATTGGGCGTGCCCTACGAAATGACCTGGTCTTGCTACCTCGGCGGCGAAAAACACTGCGGTGTCTGCCCTGCCTGCCGACTGCGCAAAAAGGCGTTCGCCGGAAGTGGTATTCCCGACCCCACCGAATATGAAGTGTAAGACCGCTTGACTTAAATTGTTTCAGATTGGTAATCTATTGCAATTCAACAAATTATCTATAATTCTCCTCTTGGTTTGCCGCCGGGAAGGGTTGAAAAAAGCACCCTTTTATTGTATTTCTTATAAAGAAGGGGAATGTTTATGAAAAAAGACTGTTGCAATTGATGGTGTGGCATTGTCTTTATTATATGGGCGATTGTCCGGGGAGAGTCTCCATTGTGTCGGCTGCCGTGCGGATGCGCTCATCCGGATAAGTCCTGTGGGTTCGCGCTGCGTGTGATGCCGGTGTGCGCTTCGAAGTGTCTTGGGGTTTTTTCCGCGATATTTTTGTTTGTGCTCAATTAGAATTTATGCCGTTGGAATACATTTATGGCGAAAACAATAAACATATTATTCGTTGAGGATGAGATTGCCGATGCCCGCCTTGTGGTTGAGGAGTTCCGGGATGCCGGCTATGAAGTGGTGTATGAGGTGGTTAGTTCTCTGGAGGATTTCGCCTCTGCGGCGGGGCGCAAAAACTGGGATGTGATTCTGTGCGACTACAATCTCCCCGGATTTGATGCATTCAAAGTTCTTGAAATCGCAAAACAGATGGAAATCACGGTGCCGATTATAATTCTGTCGGGCTATGTGGGTGAGGATATGGCTACCGCGCTTATGCGGGCTGGCGCCGGCGATTTTATCAGCAAGGATAACCTCGCACGCCTTATCCCCGCTGTGGAACGGGAAATCAAAAATGTGGATGTCCAACTGGACAGGATACGAAAGGAAAACCTCATCCGCAAAATGGGAATAGTTATAGATTCCCTTATGGCTGCAACCCCGGATTTGGTTTCAATAAAGGACAGGGAATTGATTTACCAGAATGTGAATTCCCGCTTCTGCAAGTTTTTCGGTGTTCCCCGGGAAAAGGTAAAGGGCAAAACTGACTTTGACATCTTCCCGGAACAGGTTGCAAAAACTTTCCAGAAACACGATGTGAAAGTCCTTATGTTTGACCAGCCGGAGGTTTTTGACCTTGAGGTGGAGGGAATCGGCGGAAAAAAGCGCTTTTTCCACACGGTTAAGATGCCCCTCTACGACCCCGATGGGCACACCATCGGGATTTTGACCTCAATGCGGGATATCACAAGACTTAAAGTTGCCCTTGAGTCTCTGCGGGAAAATGAGGAGAGATACCGCCGCCTTGTGGAGGTCTCCCCCGACGGCATAATCGTGGTGGTTGATGGCAAAATCGTCTTCGCCAACACTGCGGCGGTGAGACTGATGGGTGGTGAAAGAGATGAGGATATTTTGGGTATGCCGTATATCGGTTTTATCCATCCGGATATCCGTGCCCTTGAGGAAAAAAGGATTGAAAGTGCTGTTCGCTACGGCGAGCCGCAGGAACTTGTGGAGGAGAAATTGGTCAATCTCGCCGGCGAGGTGATGGACATAGAGACCTCGGCGGTGCCGATTCTTTGGCAAAATCAGACCGCTGTCCAGATTGTCTTCAGGGACATCACAAAGAGAAAGCGGGCAGAAGAGGCGATGTTAAAGTCGCAAAAACTTGAATCACTGGCGGTTCTTGCCGGTGGAATAGGGCACGATTTCAACAATATGCTTGCGGCGATGCTTCTGCAGTTGACCAAGGTGAAAAAGGCGCTCGCCGGGGGCAGGACGGACATCCTTGATGACCTGGACAACTGCGAAGCCATAATAAATCGTGCCAGGGACCTGACCCGCCAACTTCTGACCTTCGCCGAGGGAGGTGCGCCGATATTGCGTCCGTGTTCTCTGCGCGATGTCGTCAGGCAGACTGTCTCGTTTGTGATGAGCGGCTCAAAGGTCCGATGCGAGATTGACCTGCCGCCGGACCTTTCCAACATCAGGGGCGATGAAAATCAAATAAGTCAGGTCATCTCAAACCTGCTGATAAATGCCATACAGGCTATGCCCGCCGGCGGAGTGATAAAAGTCGTGGGCAGAAACATCTTGTTGGGTCCGTCAAATCAATACAACCTCAAGCCCGGCGATTATGTGGAACTTGTAGTCGCTGACAATGGACCGGGGATACCCCCGGAAATTCTGCCCAGAATTTTTGACCCGTATTTTACCACAAAGGAGCGTGGGACCGGTCTCGGGCTGGCGATTGTGTATTCTGTTGTGAAAAAACACAAAGGGCACATTTCTGTTGACTCAAAACCGGGAAAGGGGACGGTTTTCAAGATACTGCTTCCGGCGACGGAGGAGAAAGTGCCTCAGGCGGTGCAGAAAGATTCTGTTCCTGACAGGGGCGAGGGAAAAATCCTCGTTATGGATGATGAGCCGGATATCCGGGAACTCATCGCAGAACTTCTGAGGGAATACGGCTATGAGGTTGATTCCGCCGCCGACGGACAGGAAGCGGTGGAAAAATACGCCAGAGCGCTTGAGGAAGGGAAACCTTACGATGTGGTGGTGCTTGACTTGACCGTCGCCGGAGGTCTTGGGGGAAAGGAAACCCTGGAAAAACTCAAACAGATTGACCCCGATGTAAAGGCGCTTCTTTCCAGCGGATACTCCAACGACCCGATTATCGCAGACTATAAAAAGTATGGTTTTGCCGGGGTGGTCCAAAAACCCTATCGTATTGAGGTTCTGCACAAAACTATCTACTCCCTGATTGCCGAGAAAAAGGGCAAAAAATTTTCCCCGGAGCGCTAAAAAAGTCTTGACAAATCTTGCCGTGGTTAATAATTAAGTAGACTGACGAGGCTGGCGTAGCTCAGGTGGTAGAGCAGCTGATTTGTAATCAGCCGGTCGGGGGTTCAAATCCCTCCGCCAGCTGATGGGAGAAGAAAGGGAGTTCTTTGAGTTTGGGTTTTTAGAAAAAAATGGTGGGGTACCCAAGTGGACAACGGGGGCAGACTGTAAATCTGCTGGCGTAATGCCTTCGGTGGTTCGAATCCACCCCCCACCATTTTAGATGCGGGAGTAGCTCAAATGGCTAGAGCATCGGCCTTCCAAGCCGAGGGTTGCGGGTTCAATTCCCGTCTCCCGCTTAACTTGAAAAAGGGGATAAATGTTCAATCAGGTTAGAAAAGAAGATGGGAAGTGGTACATTGTTTCTCCTAAGGGAGAATACGGTGGGTTTGAGGAGATAGTGAGGGATAATGGTGAAATTGTTACTGCTGAAGGTCCCGAAAGGGAATTTGTTGTAAAGAAAGAAGGCAGGTTCTGGATAGTAAGATTTGAAGTTCCCTCTGGGGAAAAAGTTGTGGAACTTGGACCTTATTCGGAAGTTCAATAGATGTTTGACATATAGCCCACTTAGCTCAGACGGTAGAGCACTTCCTTGGTAAGGAAGTGGTCCCCGGTTCAAGTCCGGGAGTGGGCTTTGGGTTTTTACTATGGAAATTCGGTGCCCCAAATGTCAAAAGCCCTTGGAAAGGGCGGAATATGAGGGTGTTTTTGTATTTTTATGTCCGCAGGGACACGGACACTGGTTGCCCGGTGATGCTCTTAAAACTGTCGTCGAAAGGCGGGAACATAAAATACCCTCTGAGATCTTTGAACAGGTGAAAAAAGACTTGGCTCCCAAGCCGATTGAGACTAAGTTTTTGCCCAAAGATGTGAAATGTCCGGTTTGTGGGGCTGTGTGTGAGAAGGTAAATTACGCATATTCGTCGGGGATTATTATTGATAGATGTCCCAGTGGATGCGGCGTATGGCTTGATGAAGGTGAACTTGAAAAAATCCAGGCATTTGTGGAAATATGGGACCACAAAGCACGGGAGGTGGCGCTTCAGAAAGGAATTGACCTTGAAAGTTATAGGCGTGATATGGAAAAATACAAAAGGGGAATTTTAGACACTATTTTCGGACTTTTGTTCGGTGGACACAAATTTATTTGAAAAAGAAAACAAAAAACAAGGAGGGATGAAAAATGGCGAAGGAGAAATTTGAAAGGACGAAACCCCATGTCAATATCGGCACAATTGGCCATATTGACCATGGGAAGACGACGCTGACTGCGGCTATTACGATGTATCTTAGCCGCAAGAAACTGGCTGAGGTCAAAACCTTTGACGAGATTGACAGCGCGCCAGAGGAAAAACAGAGGGGTATCACCATCAACACTGCCCATGTGGAGTACGAGACTGAAAAGCGCCACTATGCTCACATTGACTGCCCTGGTCATGCGGACTACATCAAGAATATGATTACCGGTGCTGCTCAGATGGATGGTGCTATTCTGGTGGTTTCTGCCGCTGATGGTCCGATGCCGCAGACCCGTGAGCACATCCTGCTGGCGCGTCAGGTCAATGTGCCCGCTATCGTGGTCTTTATGAACAAGGTGGATATGGTTGATGACCCCGAACTTCTGGACCTGGTGGAACTGGAAATCCGCGATCTGCTCACTCAGTACGGTTATCCCGGTGATGAGGTGCCCATTATCCGTGGAAGCGCTCTTGAGGCAATGAACAAAGGTCTGGACCCGAATACTCCTCTGGATGACCCGGCATTCAAGCCGATTCAGGAACTGATGGACGCGGTTGACGAGTATATCCCCACTCCCGTGCGCGATGTGGACAAGCCGTTCCTTATGCCCATTGAGGATGTGTTCTCCATCACTGGCCGTGGTACCGTTGCCACCGGTCGTGTTGAGCGCGGAAGAATCAAGCCGGGCGATGAGGTGGAAATTGTCGGACTGCGCGAGACCCGCAAGACCGTCGCCACCAGTCTGGAGATGTTCCGCAAGGTTCTGGATTATGCTGAGGCTGGCGACAATGTCGGTGTTCTGCTGCGCGGTATTGACAAGCGCGATGTGGAAAGAGGTATGGTTCTGGCGGCTCCGGGCACAATCACTCCGCACACCAAGTTCAAGTGCCAGGTCTATGTCCTCAAGAAGGAGGAGGGCGGTCGCCACAAACCCTTCTTCAGCGGATACAGACCCCAGTTCTACTTCCGCACCACCGATGTCACCGGAACCATCAAACTGCCCGAAGGGCGTGAGATGGTTATGCCCGGTGACAATGTGGACGGAATGGAAGTGGAACTGATTGCCCCGGTGGCTATGGAGGAAGGGCTCCGGTTTGCTATCCGTGAGGGCGGAAGAACTATCGGAGCCGGTGTCGTCACCGAGATCCTCGAATAAACCGAGACCACAAAAGGGGCTCTCACCTCTGTGGGAGCCCCTTTCCGCATTCGGGTTTTGAAAACCTCAGCAGGGTGAACTATGGCTAAAAGAAAGTCAAAAAAAGCGAAAAGGGACCACATAATTCTGGCGTGCACCGTGTGCAAGTCCAGAAATTATATCACCGAAAAGAATAAACAGAACACTCCCGACAGGCTTGAGTTGAAAAAATATTGCCCCAAGTGCCGGAAGCACACGGTGCATAAGGAGACAAGATAATTTTACACTCACAGGCGGGAAGATAAGCCATCGGTGGGAGAGACCGTGGGGTTTATCTTCCCGTTTTTTATTTGCTGATTTTTTTCCGCTCCACGGGACAAAATTTTTTGCCCCTCATAAAAATTTCCTTTTCTTACCGTTGTGCAGGTTTCTGGGCAACATCGCAATGTCCTAAAATGGGCGTTTTTCTCGGGGCTTGGAACTCTGGGAAGTCGTTTCGTCGGACTGGCGAGAGAGATCGTTATGGCGGCGCTTTTCGGAACCGGCATTGTCGCCGATGCCTTCTCCGCCGCCTTCAGGTTCCCCAATGTTCTTCGCAGGGTCTTCGGCGAGGGCGGACTTCTGGTGGTCTTCCTCCCGAGATACTCCCAGGAGCGCATTGAGTTGGGCGATGAGGAAGCCAACATCTTCGCATCCTCGGTGGCGGTTGTCCTGGGAATTGTTATGGCGGTTGTCATCCTGCTCGGCGAACTGACCGCACCGTATCTTGCCTGGGTTTTCGCTCACGGCTGGATTGACCAGCCCGAAAAGTTTTCCCTCACCGTTCATCTTCTGCGGATGCTTTATCCGTTTGTGGGATTTATTGCCTTTGCCACCTGGGCGGCGGCGATTCTAAATTCGCACAAAAAATTTTTCCTGCCCTCTCTGGCGCCGGCGTTTTTCAACCTCGGATGGCTTGCCGGGGCGCTCGTCACGCTCGTTCGATACCGCGAGGCTGACCCGCATCTTCAGGCGACCATTGTCGCAGCGGGGGTTTTGTTCGGCGGTCTGCTTCAATTTGTTGTCCAGTTGCCGATGATGAAAAAAATCGGTTTCAGGTTCTCCCCCGATGTCCGCCGCAAATGGGCGGCAATTCTGGAAATAGGAAAACTTCTCCTTCCCGCACTTGCCACTATGGCTATTGTGGAGATAAACTTTATGGTTGATGTTTTTCTGGCGTCATTTCTGCCGCAGGGAAGTGTCGCCGCACTGACCTATGCGAACAGGCTTGTGTATCTGCCGATGGGTCTTGCCAGCGTGGCGATGGCGCAGGCGACTTTGCCCGCCCTTTCTGACATCTATGCCCGGGGCGAGGCGGAAAAATTTTCGGAAATGCTTTCCTTTTCTGTCCGCACGATTTTCGGCATTATGCTCCCGGTTTCCGGCTACATAATTGTTATGAGCACTCACATCGTCCAATTTCTGTTTGAACGGGGGAGTTTTTCCGGCACGGTCTCCACTCCGATGACTGCCTTTGCGCTTCACCTTTATGCTGTGGGGCTTTTCGCCTTCGGGGCAAACAAGGTCCTTATGCAGGGATTCTATGCCCTCAAGGAT
>JAMOPH010000272.1 GCA_027064665.1 bacterium
CATCGCTGTTTCCGCACTGGGCGAAGGCGGATATTCCGAATCCGCCGTGTGGGGCGACCCGGGGCTGTCGTATGACTTCGGCACCGGCACGCTGGTGTGGCATCCTGCCACGCCGTTTCCCGATGCCGGCAATGTGGTAATCACCGTCGGGGCGTCAGACCTTCTGGGCAACGCTATGCCCCGCTTGAGTTGGATTATATTTATGGACCGGATACCGCCGGATGTAGCGGCGATTTCCCCGGAGTGCGATGAGGTGGTCGCCACGGTGCACCCCGACATATACATTGTCGCCACAGATTCCGGATGCGGCGAAATCACGCCCTCGGTCACAATCAACGGGACCGATTACTCCGACTTTGAATTCGCCGGCGATACGATAAGAGTCTCGCCCTCGGCGGTGCCGGTTTTCTCCGGCGGGGATACGATAACCGTCTGCTGGCATCTGACCGACTGCGCCGGGGATGTCTGCGAGCCCAACGCCACCGACACCTGTTGCACATTCTCTGTTGCCGCTGGCGGTCCTGTGGCAAGCATCCACAACCCAACGGATTCCGCATTTGTCGCCTGCACCGATTTTGAGGTCCACATAACAATCGCCGACCCCGACGGAATCATCGCCGACTCGGTGGTTCTGGGCGCTGTGATTGGCTCAACACCAAGCACCTTTGGACTTTCTGACCCATCGGTCTCCTACACCGAATACGACGATTCGCTGGTGATTGTGTGGACACCGCCGGCATCCGACGGGCAGCAGGTGGAGATTTATGTCGCCTCCGCCTACGATTCGCTGTTTAACAGTCTGTCCTACAGCGACGATGTGGTGTTTGTGTTTGATTTTTCGCCGCCGCACTTTTCGGGGATAACGCCTGCGGACGGCTCTGTGGTGGATGAGAGCGCCCCGACGATATGCGTGGATATCGCCGACGACGGCAGCGGAGTTGACTGGAGCGCCGTGGGATTTGTGATTGACGGCGCCACCTACGGGGCTTCCTCGCCGGCGGTGAGCGTTGACCCCATCACGGGGCAGATGTGCTTTGACCCGACGGCGGCGGGGATTTCCTGGTATGGCGGCGACACCGTGGATGTCTGCGCCTTCGCACAGGACTCCCCCGATACCTGCGACCCCAACGCCGACACTACCTGCTGGAGTTTCTCCATTGCCACCGGCGGACCGACAGTTGAGGTAATCACCCCCGGTGATGGCGTGGTTGACGCCTGCTTCCCGGATTCGGTGGTGTGGACTGCCTACGACCCCAACGGAATTGACCCGTCCTCGCTGGAGTTGATTTTCCTCGCCGGCGATGACACGACCCACTTCACCGGCGATTCTGCCGGCGTGGGTATCCTGCTTTCTTCCGGCGGCGATTCGGCGACGATTTCCCTGCAGATTCCCGCCGGTATCCCCGACGGCGCAACTGTTATCGCCTGCCTTGTCGCCCTGACCGATTCGCTGGGCAACCCCGCAGGGACCACCTGCGTGGAATTTTCGGTTGACTACGGTGCGCCGTATGTGGAGATAATCTCCCCCGGCGACGGCGAGGTCGTCCACGCCACACAACCGGAAATTGTTGCGGCGGTGCGGGACGACGGAAGCGGTCTTGACACATCGGCGCTGGAGATTTTTGTCAACGGCATACTCTACACACTTGCCGACCCGTGCGTTGAACTTGTCAACGACACTTTGCGGTTTGACCCCGCCGAATGCGGGATAGAATGGCACGGCGGCGACACGATAAATGTATCCATATACGCCTACGACCTTGCGGATTCTGGTTTCTGCGGACCCAATGGGGCGTCTCTGTGTTGGGATTTTGCGATTTCCGGCATACCACCTGCAATTAACATCGTCCGCCCGCTTGACTCCACGGTCTCCTCGTGCGACCCGGAAACGGTGATAATCACGATTTCCGACTACGACGGCGTC
>JAMOPH010000273.1 GCA_027064665.1 bacterium
GCGGCTCGCCTCGGCGCAGATTGAGGAGCGGGACCCCGACGAGGAAAACCCCGACCCGATGACTTTCACGCCCTACCACAAGACACTCTATGAGGATTTGATTGAGCAACTTGCCGCCGCCGCAGACGACGAACGAATCAGAAAAATCGGCGAGTATATAATAGGTAATCTTGACGACAGGGGGCTGTTGCCGCTGGATATCCCGGAGATAGTTGAGGACCTGAAAAACCGTGGGGAGATAGTTCCCCCGCCCGATGAGGCAGAGGTTGAGCGGGCGCTGAAAGTCGTCCAGTCGCTTTCCCCGGCGGGAATTGCCGCAAGAAATATACAGGAGTGCCTTCTGCTTCAACTTGAGGATTTGGGGCTTGCCGACACGGTGGCATACAGGCTCATCGCCGACCACTACGACCTTATGCTCAAGAAAAATGTCCCGCAACTTGCGAAAGTCCTCGGCGTGAGCGAGGAGGAAATCAACGCCGCTATGGAGATAATCTCTCATCTGACATTCTATCCCGCCGAGGGGAGGGAGACCAATATCGGCACGATTGAGCCCGACCTCATAGTTTACAAGGATGAGGGCGGCAGATGGCGGATAATCTACAACGACGAGAACATCCCCGAGTTGAGGATAAATCGGCGGTATCAAAAACTTTTGAGTCGTGCGGAGGAGTTGACCCCTGAGGCGAAGCAGTTTTTGCTGAGAAAACTTGAATCCGCCCGCTGGTGGATTGATGCCCTTCGCCAACGCAGAGAAAATCTGGTAAAGACGATGAGGGCGATAATAAAGTATCAGGATGAGTTCTTTGAGCGGGGACCGGAGTTCATAAAGCCTTTGAAAATGGAGACAATTGCCGATGAGGTCGGGGTTCATCCGGCGACCATCTCCAGAATTGTGCGGGATAAGTTCGTCCTGACGCCGTTTGGGACATTTCCGATGAGAAAATTTTTCACGCAGGGGCTTTCGTCTGCCTCGGGCGGCGAGATCGCCACAGACCGTGTCAAGCGCAGGATAAAGGAGATAATCGCTGCCGAAGACCCCAAAAAGCCCCTCTCGGATGAGAAAATCGCAAAAATTCTTCAGGATGAGGGGATAAAAATTGCCCGCCGAACGGTGGCAAAATACCGTGAGCAGATGGGAATTTTACCGGCGAGGATGAGGAAAAGATGAGGAATTTTTCGTTTTCACAGGATTTTTCGCTGTTTGAGTTTGACGGGAAGTGGATAAATATAAATTCCCCTGTGCCGCCATCTAATCTGGGGTTTCTCAGGTATGTGATAGTGGGGGCGATGGTGCTTTCCGCTGGAATGGTGGCGGCGTTTCTGGTTATCAACGCTTCCCGGGGCGGGAGTCAGATTGGAGCAGTTTCCCTCGGGGTTATGCTCCTGATTATGGTGGCGGCGGATATCTTTGCCCTCAGGATGATGGCGAGAATTTTTCCGATAAAAATAGATATTTCAACTCGCACAGGGTATATTCAAACGCTCATTTTAAAATTTAAGTTAGATTTATCAGATGTCTCGGAGTTGTGTGTCCGGAAAAGGCGCAATCAGAACAGAAATGATTATTATTATGTCCTGTGTGGGCGCACACCTGCGGGAAGGGAGAAAACTATTATAACTCTGCTTCAGAACTGGCGTGATAAGATTAACCAGATTCGTGAAATTGCTGGTTATTTAGGCTGGAATTTCGTTGAGGACGAAAATTGAGGAGTTATTATGGGCAAAAAAATTGCGATTATAGGCACCGGATATGTCGGTCTTGTTGCGGGGGCGTGTTTCGCAAAAAAATATAGTGTAATCTGCGCCGATATTGACGGGTCCAAGGTTGAGGCGATAAACGACGGCAGAGCGCCGTTCTTTGAGCCCGGTCTTGACGAACTTTTAGATGAGGTACATTCCGCCGGCAGAATTTCCGCAAC
>JAMOPH010000274.1 GCA_027064665.1 bacterium
CGTTGATGTTCTCAAACGGGAGAATTGCCCCCTTTGGGCAGGCGGTATGACACGGGTCGCACGGAATCTGCTGGAAGCACTCAATCACCGCCACAGGACCCTTCGCCAGCCTTTCGGGCGGCGGCATAATTCGTTCAATATCCTCTCTCTCCGGTGCACCATCGGAAGGAAGCATACTTTTTCCCCTCGCATTTTTAACTTATTCCAATAAATGGGAAAATTATCCTCTGGTCAACACAAAAATTTGCGCTGGAAACGACAATTGAGATTTGTAAATTGTTCTCAAAGGGGGATGAGATGAGAAAAATTCCTTTTATTTTGGCGGTGGGTGTTCTGCTCTGTTCTGCGCAGGTTGAGGTGGATTCGGTCGGTGTGGCGCCGGCTTATGATGGACTGCCGATTTTCGGCACCTATCGTGTTGTCTCCGGCGTTGAGGGGGAGTCAAGATATAAGTTTTTGGTCAACGGTGAGGTGGTGGACTCCGGCGTGGTTCCCACAATGTTCTACGCCCCATTTGATGATGATTTCTCCTCGCTTGGGCGTATCCCCGCCGACTATGCCGGCGCATATATATCCCCGCAGGGATATTTTGGCGGAGCACTTCACACTACAAGAGAATATATTCATCTGTGCTATTTTATGCCCGATTTCCCCGCCGACAGCGGAGGAGTGTTTTTCCGATTCTGCCCCGATTACGATTTCACCGACACGGCGTTCTCTCACTGGAACGGTTTCTGGGCTACCGAGAACTCAGAGGGCGATATCGCCCTATACAGCGAGGTCAACCTTGAGACGAGGCAGTTGTGCTCCGGCGAGAAAGCCGGCTCATCTTACTATGGTTGCTGTCCTATGTTTACCGAGGTTTCCGCAGGGGAGTGGCACACATACATTTTCCGATGGAACGCCGCCGCCGGCAAACAGAAGGCATTTATGGACGGATTTGCCGGCGAGTGGAGTGATACCTTTGTGGCAATACCTTCCGATATTGAGACACTGTTTGTCGGGAGCAATATCTGGGGAGTGGATAATGCCCTATCCCGCATTGATGAATTTATGATTTTCCGAAGACCGCCAAGCGACTTTGAGGTCTATGCCTACGCAAACTCGCAGATTCCCGGTGGACGTGTGGTTTTAGACACTGCGCTTTTCTCCGCTGGAGATACGGTGGTCTTCTGTGTCCAACCGGTGGATACCGCCGGGATTGTGGGCGAGTGGGTATGCTCTGAGCCGGCGGTCGTGATATCCCCGCCGATGTCGGAGATTTCCCCGCCATCACGGGTCTTCGCCCCGGGAACGGGGACTATCTCGTTCTCGCTCTTCACAACTCAACCGTGCCGCTGCAGAATCGACACCGCAGATATGCCCTTTGAGGCGATGCGCTTTGAGATGGATTCGGCGCCGACGACGCACCATTCCTTTGAGTTTGCCCCCGCCGAGGATGTGGAATACAGATATTTCGTCAGATGTAAGCCGGAATCGGGCGAGGAATATCCCATCCTGCGCAGTGCACGATACAGGGTTCTGCGGGATTACAATCCGGGATATCCGAGAATTATGTCTATGTGGGGATTCAACGACACTGTGTTGTCCTCGCCGGAGAGCCTTTCCAAATTTGATTTTCTGATTTTGGAAGACTATCGGGCTTTTGTGTGGCGGGATGTTATAAGGCAGTCCCGCCAACTGAATCCGAACCTCAAAGTCGTTGTGTCCCGGGACCTGACATATCAGTCCAAGGAGGGCGATTTTGCCAAGTTCCTGCTCCACGAGGCGGAAAATCCGGAAAGCCCATACTACAACTGTATGGTCTGTCGGACCGGCGGCGGTCCTGTGGATATCCCGTTCTGGGAGCATCCTATGTTCAATTTCATAGATGAGGCGTGCAGGCGCCTCATTGCGGGGAGAATTATAAGATACTGG
>JAMOPH010000275.1 GCA_027064665.1 bacterium
GGAGCCCACAGCGGCGACCCATTTGTGCTGGTCTCTGAGGTAATAATCCGAATCAAAGAAATACTTATGCCCCCACGGGTCCAGCGGGACAGACTGCATATACGGACCGCCCCAGTCGGGATAAGGGTCGTCGGGGTCGTTAGCAACCAGGCCCGCTTTAGGAGTGGAAAGGTCCCACACTTCGTTTTTGGGCCAGTAGCACACATACCCCGCCGGCAGATGATTGGGCCATTCGCCGGTTTCTGCCCCCATAGTCTCAATCGCCTTGGCGATACGGTTCACCCACAGTTTAGCCTCGGCGATTTTCACACGCTCGCGCGCCTGCCTGAACCGCACCGCCGACATCGCCGCAAGAATTCCAATAATCACAACCACTATCATCAACTCAACCAAGGTAAAGCCCCTTTTATTTTGCTTCCTGTTCAACATTTTTCCTGCCAAAATTGCAAAGGTGCCTTCCAGCGACACACCAGAAGGCACCCCCTTTGCACTGTGCTGCGGAAGAAAATGAGGCGAGTTTATCTCTCCCTACATTTATATTTATGAACAAAACACAATTTGTCAAACATATTTTGTGCTGGTCAGCAAAAACCCTATTATATTGAAAAATCTCAGGAACCAGAGAGGAGGGAGAAAATGCCGTTCAATGTGTTATTTCTCGCTCACGCTCCCGACGCCGACCCAAAAATCCACAGGTGCGCGGTGGAAACCGGAAAATACAGACTGTTTGTGGTCGTCGTCAGAGACCAGGGACAGGCGGTTGAGGTTGTAAAGGAGATGGTGCCGCAGGAGGATATCCACTCAATTCTGCTCTGCCCGGGGTTTACACACAGTGATGTTGCCGAAATTGCGCAGGCGGCTGGTCCGCAGGTGGGTGTCAGTGTCGCCCGCGGCGATGGACCCGCAAACAGGACCGTGGCAGAGATTATGCGCAAGGAAAACTGGTTCGCCAAGCACTGAAACCGCGCAGATAAACACCATCGGGAAAAACTATCCCACAACCGAGGGCTCAATAATAAGTTCGCCGCGCTCAAAGCGCTCCACCGAAAGCGGGGAGACATCAATTTCTGGCTCCCTGCCGGCGATAAGTTGTGCCATAACGCGCCCGGTCATCGGGGCGAGCATAAACCCGTGCCCGGAGAACCCCACCGCAAGGAAAAATCCCTTCACCTGCGGATGCTCGCCCAAAATTGGCGCGGCGTCAGGCGTTTTGTTATACGAGCCCGCCCACTGGCGCACCACACGGACTTTCGCCATTATCGGCAGAATATTCAGAAGTTCGTGGGTGATGTGTTCCAAAAACTGCCAGGTGCTGGAGATATCGTGCGAGGGTTGTTCTTTCTCGCCGATGCCCATAACAAAACTGCCGTGGGGCACCTGCTGGACATAGATTCCAATCTGAAACGAGATTACCATTGTGTCAAAAAGCGGTGCGAGAGGTTCGGTGACCAGAATCTGGTGGCGCTCGGAATGTGTGGGGATGTCCACGCCAGCCATCTGCGCCACCTCGCGCGACCACGGTCCCGCGGCATTGACCACCACCGGCGCATATAATTTATCCCCGTTGGCGAGCACCACCCCTTTGACGGCGCCGTTTTCCACAATTATGTCCACCACCTCGGTGTAGCGGCGGCATTCCACGCCGAGACGCTCCCCCGCGCGGATGTAAGCGTAGTTGGTCAAAAACGGGTTGGCGTGCCCGTCGGTGGGGCAGTAGGTCGCCGCGATGAAAGCGTCGGTGTTTATCGGCGGACAGATTTCCTTCGCCTCCTGCTTGGACACAAACCGCGACGGAATCCCCAAGGAATTCTGCAGGGCAATGTTCTTCTCAAACTGCTCCACCTGCTTTTCGGTGTGCGCCAGAACCAGATACCCTCCCTGCCGGAACTCAATGTCCATCCCTAATTCGTCAGAGAGGGTCTCAAAGATTTCCACAGATTTTTTCGCCAGGAGCGCGTTGAACTTCAGTCCCCACTGCTGGCGGACACCAGCGCCGCACCGCCCGGTGGAACCGGAGGCGAAATAACTTTTCTCCAGCACCACGACATCGGTTATCCCCAGTTTGGCGAGTTCGTAGGAAATTGCGGAGCCGATGACTCCTCCACCGATAATTATCACATCGTAGGTGTTTTTCATATCCCCCCTGCCTTCTGGATATGTTCAAAAGCCAGACTTACTGCCTCCTCCGGGGTCTGCGCAGGAATAATGCCCTCCAATTGGAACGACCCCAGCCCGATGACGGTTTTGCCGATGTTTTTTGCGAGGGCGATTTCGGAGAGCGTTCCCCAGGCGCCATCAACGGCGATGACCGCATCGCCGGAGCGCACCACCAAAAGGTTGCGCGCCACCCCAAGTCCGGTGGGGATTGCGATATCCACGAAAGGGTTGGCAGCGGCACGGCTGGCAGTGGGCAGAATTCCCACGGTGATACCGCCGGCGGATTTTGCGCCCCTGCAGGCGGATTCCATAACTCCACCAAGCCCTCCGCAGACCAGAACCGCGCCCCGCCGGGCAATCAGTCGCCCGACCTCGTATGCCGCTTCAACCGCCCACTTCGGCGGGCTGGCACCCCCTATAACCGAAATCCACACCCTTTCACGGATACCCCCCATACAGAACTAATTAAAAAATTCTGCCAAAAAATCCAAAGGCAAATTTACACCTGCATAGTTTCCAAATTTTTGCTTGCAATACAACTTAAAAAAAGATATCATTACTTAATAAATTCAGCAAGAGGGGGGTAATTGCAATGAAAAGGCTTGTTGTTTTGGTTTTGCTGGGAGTTTGGTTAATTTCTTCTTTTGCAAGCACTACAATAAGTTTTTCCGTTCAAGGTGGTGGGGAAAATCTTGTCCGGCAAAGCGGACAATCCCAGCATCCGAGGATGATAGTTCCTGACGCCAACTACAAGCGTCCGCCCACACTCAGCGACCTTCTGATGCGCTCAATAAGAAATCACCAGCCCAAGGTTCCTCTTCCGCCGCCGAGACAACTTCCGCCGGGAATTGAACGGTTTTACGGACCGTTGCCAGTGAGTATTTCCAGCGCAATATCAAATGCTGAATCGGTGCCGAAGGTAAAGCATTTCCGGTCAGCGCCGTCGGCAGGCACAGAAACTATGGACTACGGCGCCTTTGACGGCAGCGACATTTTGGTATCCACGCCCTCAACACTGCCGCAGTTTCGTCCGGCAATAGCAACTGACGATTCCGGAAGAGTGTATGCAGTATGGGTTGAGAAAATTGACGACGACAACTGGGCAATTAAAGCCTCCCGCTCCTTGGACGGCGGCTACACCTGGGAAAATTCAGTCACAATTGACGGTTCTGGATGGAATTCGTCTCCCAGAATTGCGGCGTTCACCGCCGGCGCATACACCCGTCTCCATGTGGCGTATCAGAAAATTGAAATGCATATATACGATGTCTATGATACCTCCGGGACATACATCGGACAGGATACCACCTACGAAGGAGATATCTATTATTCCCGCTCTAACAACAGTGGTGCATCATATTCCACACACTATGCACTCGCCAACAGCGATATTGACCTTATAGTGTTGCATTTCAATTACGACGAAAGTTACCCTGATGTGGCAGTTGATGGAAATAACAATGTTGCAGTGGCATATAATTCACAGGCTGATGAAGGACATCTGCTGTCTATTGCGCTTTTGATTATTTATATAATTATATATAACGGTTTACCTCCCTTCTGGTTTGACTATACCTGGTATACAATCAATTACAAATATTCCACCAACGGCGGCGGGACCTGGAGTGGCGAGGAGGAAATTGTAAACGATTGGTTCACCGACCGATGGTATCCGGCAATAGATATCTACGGCAGCGGACCATCGGCAAAAATGTATTGCGCCTACGCCGAGGCGGGATTCCTATCGCTTATGGATGCAACCACATCTATGCGGGAGGTGGACGACCCGTTCTTCGGTCCATCGGTGGACGATGAGGTGTTTGTCGCCGATGGATATCCGGTGGCTGGATGTCTGAAAGTCGGCTCCGATGGCAACCCAAGAATTGCAATAACCGATGACTTTTCCTCCGACGACTATGATGTCTATTACACCTACTCCACCGACGGCGGCGCATCGTTTGTGGACCCCATAATCGTGGATGTCGGATATTACGACTCCTATGAGGGCAGACTCGCCCTTGACGAGGCGAACAACCCGTTCATCGCCTGGACAGATGCCCGTGCCGGGAATTACGATATCTACACGGTTTGGTCCGAAGATGGCGGGTTGACTCTGCGCCCCGACCAGCACAAGGTCAATCAGGACCCCTACAACGACGACCAGTATTGGCCCGGGGTTTCGCTGTTTCTGTCCGATACGGTCCGCCGCCTTGATGTGGACTGGTGGGACACCAGAGTCGACCCCGACGGCGATATATACTACAACCACGCAACCTGGTGGCGCACAAATCTGATTATCCAGATTCACGATTCCCTCGCCAACCCGATGCGGGGAACCGTGACCGTCACATACACATCCTTCGGCGAAACCATAACCCGGGAACTCAACGAGGGATACTGGATAATCTACCACGACCCATACACCTCAATAACAGTTGATGGAATCTCCAGCGGTTCCGACACACTGGAGCGCTGGGTTCTCAACGAGGCCGGGCACGACACAACTTTCACACCCTCCTCTCCGGGCAACACCTACACCCTGACATACTACGACCAGTATTACACCACATTCACCGTGACCAAGGGCAATCCACCGGCGTGCCCGCACACGCCACCCACCGGGATTTCCGTGACCTACGAATACTTCGATGCAGTGGAATTTGGCTCCACGGAATTCACTCATTGGGCGGATGTCCACGGAATATACAGTTACCAGAACACCATCATCATCACCCCCGATGAGGAGAGGTGGCACACCCCCGAGCCCAACGGCTATGTTATGAGCCCCACCGTGGCGCCGACATACTACCACCAGTGGAACGCCCAGTTTTTGACCCCGCAGAAGATGAACTCCGACACCGGCGGATGCGCCTGCACCCATCCTGTGCCGTCGTTTGCGCTTTTGCAGAGATATGTTGACGGCGAAAATATCGGCGGCGCCACAGACCTCACCGCCTGGACCGACTGCGGAAGCGTCTACGAATACGAAAATCCAAAAGTCATCACCGACCACCAGCGCTGGCTTATAACCGCCGGAGCCTCCGATGTCGTGGATTCCCTGGGACCGTATCAGCCGGAGGTCTATCACCAGTGGCAGCCCAGTATCGT
This sequence comes from bacterium, assembly GCA_027064665.1. Classification (GTDB taxonomy): domain Bacteria; phylum UBP14; class UBA6098; order B30-G16; family B30-G16; genus JAMOPH01. The sequence continues at coordinate 5,266 of JAMOPH010000275.1, forward strand.
GCTAATCGGTCCTTCTGATTCCAACACCACCTGCGCCGAAAGTTACTGGAACGGCGGCGTGGAATACTACGAGACCGACCTGTATGGCACATACTATCCCTGGGTGGACTGCGCCAGCCGGCTGAAGATGTGCGATTTCACCACCCTCGGCTGGGTCGCAAGGGACCCCACAGAATTCCCCTGTGTGACATCGGCGTTTATGGCGAGCATCCGCTACGGCAATGTGGTCTCAGTCACCCTGCGGAACGATTTCGGGTATGGGTTTGTCATCGCTGACGGCGACACATACTCATCGCCTGCGGTTATAGGCTGGGCGCCGGCATCGGACCACACAATAACCGCTGTCACTCCGCAGGAATTCGGCGCAACAAGATATGTTTGGGACCACTGGTCCGACGGGGGCGATGTCTCCCATATGGTCACCGTGACATCCGACACCACCTTTGAGGCGTTCTTCAATCGTCAGTTCCTTTTGGATGTGATTTCTGACTACGACAGCCCCTACGGCGGCGGGTGGTATGACGAGGGCGCAAGCGCGACATTTGGCGTGCACTCCTACGATTCCGTCGGCGGAATTCGCTATGTGTTCACCGGTTGGATTGGCACCGGCGATGGAAGTTATACCGGTCCTGACACTGAAGCCACTGTGATTATGAACAACCCCATCACCGAGCAGGCTACCTGGGATGTGCAGTATAAACTCAATGTAACCTACACCGGCACACCGGTCGCTCCCACCCAGAGCGGAACCGGCTGGTATAACGCCGGCACGATGGCATCCGTGGGCACCGACTCAATCCTTGACGACGACGGCACCGATGAGGATTCGGTCAGATATCTGTTTGACCACTGGGAATCCACGCCGGCGGGGGCGGTTATAAGTTGCCCAACCTGTGCCCACACGCAGGTGTTTATGGACCAGCCGTATATCCTGACTGCGGTGTATGTCACCCAATACCGCCTGTGGGTTGACAACGACACATTCCCAGATACTCTGGGCGCACCTGACCCATCCGTTGGCGCCCACTGGGTCACCTATGGCGACACCGTCGTTGCACGGGTCACCTCGCCGTATGACGGAATGTATTGCACCGGATACGACGGCACGGGCTCTGTGCCCTCCACGGGATACACCGACAGCGTGGTGTTCGTGCTTGAGGAACCCTCGTCAATAAACTGGCACTGGGGAGCGCAGTATGTTCTGGAAATTCACGCCGTGCGGGATGGCGTTCCCGGATATTCCGACTGGATACTGACTCCTCTTGGGGCATCGCCGCCACCCGGGACGACCTATGTCACTCCGGGCGAGGAGGTTACTGTCAAGTTGGATAACACGCTTTTCTCAATGACCGCGGGCTGGCGAGATACCTGCTATGCCTGGAGCGCTGTCGGTGCGCCGTGCGGCGGCGGAACCGACTCCTGCTGGGGCACCGGCGATTCCATAACCTTCACTATGACCGACAACACCCTCTGGCTGTGGCACTTCAGACAACAGGTGCAGGTTGAGGTCAAATGCACCACATCCACCGGCGGAGGATGCTCATACGACTCCCCGGTTCCACCGTATGGGAGCCTGTGGGTGGACTATATGACCGACCTGCACTTTGAGGTCACGGATCCATACGACGCCAGTTATTTCTGCGTGGGATACTACAGCACCTGGGGACCCGGCTGGGGAACTTCGGTCACCCGGACAATTTCGGGTCCGTCGTGGCTGGCGTGGAGATGGGTTAACGCTTCCGAAATTGAAACCTTGATTGTTTACTCCGATCACGGGCAGAGCGAATGTATCCCGGCGCCGGGGACACTATTCGTCCCCACCGGCGCGACTGTGGATCTTTCCGCACCGCTGTATGACGAACCCGACACACTGGATGGAATTCGCTTCCACTGTATCGGTTGGGTCGGCACAGGATGTGTCCCCTCATCGGGAAGCGCCAACTATGTCACAGTGACCGCAACAAGTTCGGGGACAATAACTTGGCAGTGGCAAAAGGAATGCAGGTTCCGTGTGCACAGCGAATACGACAGCGCACTGGTTCTTCTGGGGACGGTTGTCGCCGGAGACACCGGGGAATACTGGTATCCGGAGGGAAGCAATGTCGGGTCGTTTCTCACCAGCACAATAGACACCACCGACACCGGAACCACGGTGCACTGTTCCGGCTGGCATATGGACTTTTTCAACGGCGACACCTGCGTTGACCTGTCGTCGCTGGACAGCACTTCAAGCGACACAGTCAGGTTCACGCTCAACTGCGCTGTGGACCTGACCTGGAAGTGGACTGATTATCTTGCGCCACTGATTGTGATCTCCGACCACGACTCGCCGATTCCGCCGCCGGACACGACCTGGTGGATTCCGGGGACCGAAATCACGGCGTTTGTGGAATCCCCAGCCGATTTTGACAGCATCTACGGCGAAAGATGGATTTGCACCGGCTGGACCGCCACCGGCGATGCTCCGCCAGCCGGCACCACCAACGCCCTGACATTCACAATCCACGATACAACTGTTATCACCTGGCACTGGAAACAGCAGTTCAGGCTTCACATAACCACCAACACCTTCCCCGATGTATATGGAATGCCAAGTCCGGATGTGGGCGACCACTGGTATGACGCTGGCGATTCCGTATACTGCAACACCCGCCCGACAGATATGGCGGCATCGGGGGATACGATGTACTGCATCGGGCTGCACGGAACGGGATGCGTCCCGCCAGAATGGCCTATGGTGGAAATCTGGGTGCACATCACCGAGCCCGGAACCCTTCGCTGGATGTGGTATCCCGGCGACACAGTCACCAGTCTGACCGTGTATTCCGATTACGACAGTCCGTTTCCGTATGGAGTTTCCTACTGGCTTTTGGGCGACACCGTGGACGCCACAGTGGACGATTCCGTCGTGATTGGCTCGGATGTCATCAGTTGTATCGGCTGGCACGGGACGGGCGATTCGCTCCCGCCGGTGGGAGACTCCTCGCATATCCAGTTCACAATCTGGACGCCGTGCACCCTCACCTGGGACTGGTCAACGGTGTATCACTTCACCGTGAACAACCCATCGGGCTATGACACGCCGCATCCGCCGGTGGGTGATTATATCTACCCGGCGGGAAGTTATATTTCCGGATATATTGAGGACCCGGTGTTTGTGGATGCCTACGGCGACACGCATTGGTGCATAGGATATTACGGCACAGGCGATCTGGATTCCGTCTCGCCGCAACACGATTTCGCATTCACCATCACCACGAACTCCTCAATCACCTGGCGCTGGGCGGACACCGCCGTCCAACTTGATGTGTATTCGGAATATGGTTCGCCTCATCCTTATGGGACCACATACTGGATTCCGGGGAGTCATATCCACGCCGAGGTGGATTCGGCGGTGGTGATTGGCGAGGGAATCCGGGCAAGATGCACCGGGTTTGTTGGAACGGGGTCTGTGCCGGCATCGGGAAGCACCAACTCAATCAACTTCACCATAAACGAGAACTCCACCCTCACCTGGCTTTGGGAGGTGCAGTATCAGTTCACAGTGAACTGCTCGACGGTTTCCGGTTCCGGATGCAGTTTTGACTCGCCTGTTCCGGGCTATGGAACCCACTGGTATGCTGAGGGCACCGTGGTCAACGGGCAGGTGACCGAAAACCCGGTCTATGTCGGGTCGCCGGAGGATTCAATGTATTGTATCGGATATCTCGGCACTGGCGACCTTGCCGGGCGAAGCCACCAGACAGATTTCACATTCACGATAACCCAGCCCACCACGGTGACCTGGATCTGGGCGCCGGCTGACACCGTGGTGCAGTTGATCGTCAACTCCGATTACGACAATCCTGACCCGTATGGGACAACCTACTGGCTCAAGGGCGAGACGGTTGACGCCACCGTGGACTCTATCGCCTACAGTCCGGACTCCACGGCAAGATTTGCCTGCACGGGATTTGAAATCACAGGGGCAGTGGACTCCACAGATTCTTCGGGCGCCACGGAAATCTCCTTCGTCATAGACCGCAACACCGAACTCACCTGGAACTGGGCGACGCAGTATTTCATCGCCCTCACATTTGAGGGACTGCCCATCGGATATGAACCCGTGCAGACCGGTGAGGGATGGTATTCCGAGGGCGACACCGCCTGGATTGAGACCGAAACCCCTGTTGACTGCGATTCGTTCGGTATGTATGGCTTCTACCTGTGGACATATACTCCTCACGACCCCGGTGTGGTGGGCGACACACTGCTCAACTCCACCTATGTGGTGGTGAACAACAGTTATATTCTGACGGCGCACTATGCGATGGCATATCAGGTTGTGGTCAAAAAAGACCCGCTGCGGGATGATGTGGGTTGGATATTGATTGACGCTGATTATCACGACAGCACCTCAATGGTTGTTGACTGGTGGGGCGATGGGAGTTATCACGACATCGGGGTTCCGTCGGTGGATACGACGGCTTATGGCAAGCGGTATGTGTTTGACTATTGGTCCGATGGCGGGGATACGGTGCACAGGGTTGGTCCCATCCACAACGACACGATTTTCACGGCATACTATACCGAGCAGATTCTGGCGGTGATAGCCAAGAATCCGCCGCACACCAGCGGCTGGGTTGAGGTGGACAGCGTAAGATACTGGGACAGCACCTATGTGTATGGGACCTATGTTGAGACATTGGCGGTGGAATGCGACACCTTTGGCGACCCATCCTCGCCGGATTCGGTGGTGTGTGATTCACACAGGGTTCTGGTGTGCGCCGACAGCGCCACAACAGGGTGCAGCAGGGCACTACGGTTCTGGTGGCTGCCGGGATTCCCGCACACCTTTGAGGCAAGCCCGCAGGACTCGTTCCCCGCATCGGCCGATTCGGCAAGATACTTCTTCAACCACTGGACATACCGCTACACCCGCTCCGAT
>JAMOPH010000276.1 GCA_027064665.1 bacterium
GCTTTGAGGCGGAGGACATTATAGACGGCGTCTGGCGGCTGGCAAAACTTATCGCCGCCGGGCAGGCGGAAATTCAAATATCATATACCCGTGTGGTCACGCCGGAGGGCAATATCGCCGCCCAGCGCCTAATTGATGAGGTCTTTGAGCCCTGCGATTCCGACTGGCGGGGAATAGGACGCCTTCCCAACTCCGGTCTGCGGATACGGGAGAAGTTTGCCCGGTATGACGCCCAGAGGCGGTTTGATATACCATCTTTCCCCGATGCCCGGGACAATCCCGCCTGCCAGTGCGACAAAGTTATAATGGGGAGAATAAAGCCGCCGGAGTGTCCGCTTTTTGGCGAAATCTGCACGCCACAGCATCCCCAGGGACCGTGTATGATTTCCTCGGAGGGCGCTTGCGCAGCATATTACAAATACTCCCTGTGATTGTTGCGTTCTTCAGGGAACGGGATTATATTTGCACAGTTGAGAGGAGGAAAAAATGGCTATTTTGCTCGTAAATGACGATGGGATTTATGCGCCGGGGCTTTATGCGCTGGCGAAGGCGCTGCGGGATAAATACGAGGTCGTAATCGTGGCGCCGGACAGGGAACAGAGCGCAGTGGGACACGCCATCACCCTTGCCGAGCCGTTGAGAATCTATGAGATTCATCAGGATGGCAGTTTTTACGGCTATGCGGTCAGTGGCACCCCCGCAGATTGCGTCAAACTGGCGATTCGTGTGATACTTGACCGTCCGCCTGACCTTCTGATTTCCGGGATAAATCAGGGCGCCAATGTGGGGGCATCGCTGATATATTCCGGCACGGTCTCGGCGGCAACCGAGGGCACTATGCTTATGATTCCGTCCATCGCCGTCTCGCTGGACACCCACAGAAGCGACGCCAACTTTGATGACGCCGCACAGATTGCTGTTCAGATTGCGGAAAAGGTTATGAAGTTCGGGCTTCCCGGCGGCGTGTTCTTAAATGTGAATGTCCCCAACCTGCCGATGAGTTCAATAAAGGGGTTCAAAATCACCCGGCAGGCTACCACATATTTTGACGATTTCTTTGAGCGCCGAATTGACCCGCAGGGCAGGACATACTACTGGATGAGCGGGACTATGGTTGAGGTTGACCGGGGCGAGGACTCCGACCTTATGGCGCTCAAGCACGGCTATGTCTCAATCACCCCGGTCAAATACGACCTGACCGCAAGGCAGTTTATCTCCACGATTGAGTCATGGTTCAGCGCAGAATAGAGCGGCAAATCCGGGCGGAATAAATATCGGGCAGAGCACCCGCTTCGGTCGCCCGCCCGGGATTGTTAGGTCGTCCGCCCGACATTGTTAGGTTGTCGCCTGAGATTATTGGACCGCTCGCCCGAAATTGTTGGGTTGCCCGCCCAAGATTATTTGGTCGCCCCGAGATTTCCCGAAAGCAAAGCACACCTTCAACCAACGACGCTCCCATTCACAACTCAGCGCCGAAGTTTGGGGTCAATTTATTGTGCGTTTTCCTGTGTGGTCTGTGAACTTTCCGCCTGATTTTCGGGCTGTTTGGATACCTTTAGGTTTTTCCTGACATTGTTCGGAATGCGCGCAATCGCTTTTATCGGCAGGACTTTTTTCTTCCCCGAGATTTTGGCTGCTTTTGCTTCATCTTTTTCCACCTGCGAGGAGTCCGGCACGGAATTTTTCTGCGGAAGTGGCTGTTTGACCTGCTCTTTGACCACATCCGCCTTGCTTTTGGGAGCGGTGATATTGGGTTTTTGCTCCGTCTTTCCCGCCGACTGCTCCCCGGCAAATGCCGCCGCAACTATCGCCAGCCCCAAAATTATCGCCACAAGATATCTCATCTTCACCTCCTTGCATCTGTGGGTAAAAAATACTCAAAATTTCTCTCAAGTC
>JAMOPH010000277.1 GCA_027064665.1 bacterium
TCAGCCCCTGCCGGGCTAAAATCACGCCGGCGAGAATGCTGTCCAGTCCGCCGGAATAGAGCAGGACTATATCATATTTTTTGCCCTTCAGTTCCCTCACGCCCTAAAAAGAAAACATTGCGAAATCTCTTTCAGTGCCTATATTTCTAAAAAACCTCTGGAGGCAGCGATGTCAAGGATAAGCAACTTTTTGGAGGTGCTTGAGCGGGAGCGCCTTGATGCCTTTCTGGTCACCTCGCAGGTGGATATAAGGTATCTTGTGGGGTTTTCGGGCTCTGCGGGGATGCTGTGGGTCTCGCCGGAACGGGTGGTTTTCCTCACGGATTTCAGATATGAGACCCAGTCCAAAGAGCAAATCGGCGACAGGGCTGAAATCCACATAATCACCGCCGAAAAGGGCTATTATGACTGGATTGAGGAACTCAAACTCACCGAGGGCAAAAAGTTTGTGGGATTTGACGAAAATGTGGTCAAATACGGCACCTACAAAAGGCTCATAAGCCGTTTTCCCGATGTCAACTGGATTCCCCTTGCCGACCCGATAGGGAAACTTCGTGCCGTCAAAGACCACGACGAGGTCAACAAAATTCGGCAGGCTGTGGATATCGCCGTTGAGGCGCTGAGCGAGACACTTCCTCTGCTTCGCCCGGGAATTACTGAAAAGGAGTTCGCCGCCGAATTGGAATATCGTATGAGGCGCAAGGGAAGCGAACGCCCGGCATTTGAGACCATCGTGGCGTCGGGATATCGTGCTGCGCTGCCCCACGGAATTGCGTCGGACAAAGTCATCAGCGCCGGCGAGATGGTCACCATAGATTTCGGCGCAGTGTTTGAGGGCTATGCCTCGGATTTGACCCGCACATATTTTGTCGGCACCCCCGATAAAAAGTTTAAGGAAATCTACGGGATAGTTCTCCGGGCGCAGACCACCGCCATCCAGAGCGCAAAACCCGGCATCACCGGCAAGGAACTTGACGGCATCGCCCGCAAAATCATTGAGGACGCCGGATACGGCGAGTATTTCGGGCATTCCCTCGGGCACGGCTTGGGGCTTTATGTCCACGATTCTGTGGCGGTCGGTGTGCGCAATGAAAACCCGCTTGAGGAGGGAACCGTCATCACGATTGAGCCGGGGATATATATCCCCGAATGGGGGGGAGTTCGCATTGAGGACGATGTCGTTCTCCGTGCGGATGGAGCGGAGGTTCTCAGCGAGCAACTGCCCAAGCAACTTGGTGATATCGTAATCCCGGTGGATTAGAAAATGACCGGTGAACTTATAAAAATTTTCATCACTGTCTTTCTGGCTGAGTTGGGCGATAAGACTCAACTTGCGGTGCTGGGGTTTGCGTCAACCACCAAGCCGTGGGTTGTGTTTGTGGGAGCCTCGGCGGCGCTTGTGGCTATCACCGCCTTGGGGTCTGTTGCGGGCGCGGCTATCGGGAAAGTGGTCTCGCCCAAGGTTATAAACATCTCTGCGGGCGTGTTATTTATAATTTTGGGCGTGATGTATATACTCAAGGGGATTAGATAATGGCATATTTTGTGGACCCTAAAAAGTGTGTTGCCTGCTGGGGATGTCTTTTTTCCTGCCCGACCTCGGCGATTGTGCAGAATGCCACTACTGCGGTCATTATCCCGGAAAGGTGCACCGACTGCGGGATATGCGCCCGGGTGTGCCCTGTGGAGGCGATAAAAAGCGCCGGCGAGATGCCCGATTTGGAGGTTTTCGCTTTTGAGAGTGTCGCCGAAAAAATTTCCCCCGAGCGGGTTGAGGAGTATGATTTGGTGGTCCTTGGCGGCGGTCCCGCCGGGCTGACCGCCGGATATTACGCCGCAAAGTCCGGGCTTGGGGTGGCGATTGTTGAGCGGCGCGAAAAATTCGGGTATCCCGTT
>JAMOPH010000278.1 GCA_027064665.1 bacterium
GTTCCCTCGCCTTCGGCGGAGATTATATAAACTCCTCCGGGGAGTTTTTCCGGTTTCCAGACAAATTTCCCGCCGGTGATGGTGCGGGAGTCAACAAGTCTGCCGTCAATGGAGCGGATTTGTATCCGCATCCTGCCGCCGCCGACCTCCACGACACAGGCGGAATTGAACGGATTGGGATATGCGGATATTCTGACCTGCGCCGGCAGGGACGAACTTTCCTTAATCCCGGAGATTGAATTGGGTGCGCCCGGCGTTCCCCACATAACTGTGCTGGCGCCCCAGTTTGAGGGGTCGTTGGAGTCGCCGAAAACATCAATTCTTTCCATAGAATATCCCGTGTTGTTGGCGTCGGGTGCCCAGTCGCCGCTGTAGGTGACCGAGTCAATCACCATCGTGTCGGATTCTGTGGCGTGGATTAGAATCACATCGTCGGCGGAGTTCGCCAGATGAATTCCATATCCGGTGGCGTCAATGTCCGGGACGATATGAATTTCCCCGCTGTCGGGGCGGTAGAAAAGAAGGGTCATAAAACTTCCTGCCTCCAAAAGATACCCCTCAAAATGATATTCTCCCTCGCCGTCGGTTATATACCAGGTGGAATCAAGATACACATCGCTGCGGGAGTAATTATACAGTTCAACCCACTCCTCCTCAACAGTGCCGGGCGGATTGAACATAATTTCGTTGACCACTATCTGTGCCCCGGCGAGAGAAACAAGCAGAACTGCGCCAGCAACTGCGACAAACCCTCTCATATTTACCTCCTATTTTAGTTCAACTTTAGTTTCTGTTCGCCATATTTTTGCAGTTTCATCAAAATATTCGTGTCTTTCTATCTTTTCTATATTCGGCAGGACATTTTTCGCAATGGGCTCCCCGAAATTCTCCCAGAACGATGTGGCAGTGTATGATATTAGATAATTTTTGTCCATTAGATAATCTATATGCTCTGCGAGGGTTTTGCCCACTTTCTCCGGGCGGAAATATGCAAAGGACACCGTTTCTCGCTTCGGCGCCGCAGAGGCGATTTCGCCGTCCCTGCCAAGGCGGCTCAATTCAACCATCTCCGGCGCCGTCGTCAGTATCACCGCCGATTTGCGCACTGTGTAGGCAAACCCCAACGATATCCCGGCGTTGTCCACGAGGGTGTGAAATTCCCCCCGGCGCTCCCAATGGGCGCCATAGCCCGGCACAAGCGTATCCTCAAAATGCTTCGGGAGAGTGTCTTTCAATTCCTTCACGAAACGCCTGGTGTCGTAGGGGCGAATATACACAATCGGCACCACCGGCGACTGCGGACTTTCCCCGGCGGGCGCAAACCACGCCTCGGCGGCATACTCAATTGACGGCGTTTTGTCCCCCGTGGGCAGGAATTCGCCGAAGGGTATCAGGCGTGGGATGTCCTCCGGCGCAGATACCGCAATCTCCCTGTAGGCAAAGACATTTTCCGGCAGGATATCGGCGAACTTGCCGGGGATGAACTGCTCAACCTTTCCGGGGTCGCCGTCGGGGAGTGAGACACGCACGATTTTGGCGGTTTTGCCGTCAAAGCGGAACGAGAATGCGGTTCGCAGAAGTTTTTTGCTTTCCGCCGGCGCACCCTGATAATACCGTGCATAATAGGGGTCATCCCGCAGAAGCGCCATATTCAGCACAACGAGGGCGTCCTCATCGCCGGTGAATCCACTTATCTCGGCGGCAGAAAGTGTGGTCTTATCTGCGGCAATTGATTTTTTACTCTCTCCGGCGGCAAGCGCCAGCGCCCGCTCAAGTTGGCGCTTGGAATTGGTTATCAGCAAAATTCCATTGTGGTAGAAAAATGCGCCGAATGCCCCCTGACGGTCTTTCTGCGCCGTCCAGTAGGTTATTCCGCCCCGCTCGTGCTTCTCATACCAACTGCGGGGTTTTTCCAGAGACTGCGGGAAATGCGGCATAGTGGTCGCATAGACGAACTCAAGGTCGCCGACATAGTAGAACGCCACCGCCGATTTTTCGCCAATCAGCGGCTCAAGGTTCTCGCCGATGAACCTGAAACCGGCGGCATACTGGAGGGCGTCAATTTTGGCGGAAAGTTTGTTCGCCTGCCGGGTCTTTTTGGAGAATTCCCCCGGCGTGCCCGATATTATCGGCTCAACTATCGCATAGCGGAACTTATTGCTGCGCAGCGATTTGTAGTCGTCAACTGCAACAAGCATCCCGAAACTGTCCGGAAGTGCGGCAAAAAGTTTTTCAAATTCGCCGAAATCTGCCGCCGCAATTGAAATGGCGAGAAAAACCAGCAGGCAAAACTTTCTCATCAACCGCCCCCGCAATTATTTTCACTCAAAACTTAAAATCCGTTTTCGCCGTTGTCAAAGGATATTTATTTTGCGGTGTATGGAATGGATAAAGGCGATACGCCCGGTAAATGTAGTTCTGGTGTTTTTCACTGTTCTTTTAGGGGCGGCACTCTGTGGCTGTGCGGACAACGAGGCGATAATCGCCGGGATTTCCGCCGCACTTATTCTCGCCGGCGGGAACCTGTTCAACGACGCCGTGGATATCCCGGTTGACAGAATTTCCCATCCCGAAAGACCTGCCGCCGCCGGGAAACTTTCAAAATCCGCCTGTCTGTGGGGCGCAGGAATCCTTTTTTCCGGCGGGATTGCAGTGTCGCTGTATCTTCCCACAAGTGCCCTAATTGTCGCCGTCGTCGCCGTGGCGGCGCTTGTGCTATACTCGCTCGTTCTGGTGAGACTGCCGCTGATTGGAAATTTTGTAATTGCCGGGCTTTCTGCGCTGGCGGCGATTTTCGGCGCTCTGGCATCGTGTTCGGTCTGCACGAAAACTGTGTGGATGGCTGTAATCGCCGGGCTTTTGCACCTGCCGAGGGAGATTTTCAAGGATGTGCAGGATTACGACGGCGACCTCGCTGTCGGAAGGAAAACTCTCCCGATTCTGCTGGGAAAGCAGAAAAGTTCACATTTTGCCGTTGGGGCGTGTGCTGTGGCGATGATTGCCATAGTGGCGCCGTATTTGGGCGGGGTTTTCAGCGATTACTATCTTTCTGCGGCGTTTGTGCCGTTTGTGCTGGTTGGCGTGGCGGCGGTGTTCGGCGAAAGAGGCTATCCCCACACGGCGCAGAAATATCTCAAATTTGCTATGCTTTTCGGGCTTGTGGCATTGTTTGTGGAGTTTATGGCATCACGATAGAAAGGAGAGAAAATGGCACGGAGAAAGGTCAAGATGAACTTCGTCAAAAATATCGCCCTGATTGCCCACGACAACAGGAAACAGGACCTGATAGAGTGGGCGAGGTTCAACAAGGACATTCTGGCGCAGCACAACCTGTATGCCACCGGGACCACGGGGCAACTTCTCATCCGGGAACTCGGTCTTGATGTAACCTGCCTGAAATCCGGTCCGTTAGGCGGAGACCAGCAGGTCGGCGCTATGATTGCCAACGGCGAGATAGATTTTCTGATATTTTTCTGGGACCCGCTTGAGCCGATGCCCCACGACCCCGATGTCAAGGCGCTTTTGAGACTTTCTGTGGTCTGGAATATCCCCACAGCCTGCAACCGTGCCACCGCAGATTTTATGATTTCCTCACCGCTTATGCACACCGAATACGAGCGCATAATCCTTGATTTTGAGGCGAGAAGAAAATCATTTCTTGAGAGATTTAAGGTCAACACCTGGGAACAGCCCGAGGACTCATCAGAATAGATTGAAAATGTCCTTGATTGTCACCAGAAGCATCAGAAGAAGGAGCAGAAAGATGCTTATCTGCTGAAACACCGCCTGAACCCGAAGACTGACCTCTTTCTTGCGCACCCACTCAATCAAATTGAGCAGAATCTGCCCGCCGTCCAGAATGGGGAGCGGCAGAAGGTTGAGCAGGGCGAGATTGACCGACAGCGCCGCAATAAACATTAGGAGTTGCCATATACTGTGGCGGGCGGTCTCCCCGGCGACCTGCGCAATCATAACCGGACCGCCGATTTCCGACAGCGATGCCCCGCCGGTCAGAAGTTTTACCACGAAGTCAATCACCGCAAGCGAGATATTTATCGTCCCCCGGATTGCCAGCAGAAATCCCTCGCCCACAGAGACCTTCCTCTGCACCCCCGAGGGCACTATCCCTATCATCCCGAATACAGTGTCCTTCCCCTCAAACTTGACCTTTTTGGCGAAGGTTTTGCACAGGACGGAGAAGACCGAATCCTCCCGCATAACCACAAGCCGCAGTGTCTCCTCGGGATGGGCGTGAACCAAGTTTGCGAGGTCCTCCCAGGTTCTGACCGTATCCTGCTCAACCTTGAGGATTATATCGCCGGGTTTGAGCCCCGCCTTGTGGGCGGGCATACCCACCATAACCGAACCGATTTTCGGCTTGTCATACTGTGGCGTGGATTCGCCATATCCCACCAAAACTGCCCACAGGAGCAGAAAACCCAGAAGTACATTCATAAACGGTCCCGCAAAAAGGACCGCAATTCTTGTGGCGGGATGTTTTGCCCGGAACGAGTCCGGCGAAGTTGCGCCCTCCTCGGGATTTTCCCCTTTGAGTTTCACATATCCGCCAAAGGGCACCGCACCGATGCAGTATTCCGTCTCGCCCAATTTCTTGCGCACTATCGTGGGGGGATATCCTATTGAGAACCGCTCCACACAGATTCCGGACAGTTTCGCCACCAAAAAGTGCCCCAACTCGTGCACAAATATCAAAACGCCCAGAGTAAGTATTGTGACCAGAATCGTAAACATATTTCTAATTTTAGCGAAAAGTTGCGGTTAATCAAGACATAATAAAAACCCCGCCGCTTTTGACGGCGGGGTGTGCTTTTCGCTCAACAATGCAAAGTTATACATTTTTATACAGTTTCTTGGGTTCCGGGAACTCGGCGACCTCATCAAGGAACTCCTCAATCCGCAGGAGTTGATTGTACTTTTCCACTCTCTCAATTCTGCAGGGTGCGCCGGTCTTAATCTGCCCGGAGTTGACCGCCACCGCAAGGTCGGCGATAAATGTGTCGGCGGTCTCGCCGCTGCGGTGGGAAATCACTGTGTTCCAGCCCGCACGGTGCGCCATCTCCACCGCCTGCAGGGTTTCGGTCACAGTTCCTATCTGGTTGAGTTTTATCAGAACCGCATTGGCGACATTCTCCTCAATTCCCCGGGCGATTATCTTCGGGTTGGTCACGAATATATCGTCGCCAACCAGTTGAATTCTATCGCCCAGTTCGGAGCGCATTTTCGCCCAGCCTTCCCAGTCGCCCTCGGCAAGACCGTCCTCAATTGACACGATAGGGAATTTCTCAATCAGCCCTTTGTAATATTCAATCATCTCCCCGGATGTGCGGGATTTCCCCTCGAACTGGTATTTCCCATCCTTGAAAAACTCGCTGGCGGCGGCATCAATCGCCAAAAAGACCTGTTCGCCGGGCTTGTATCCGGTTTTCTCAATTGCCTCCACAAGGATTTCCAGCGCCTCGGCGTGGGTTTTCAGATTGGGCGCAAATCCGCCCTCATCTCCCACCGCGGTGGAAAGCCCGCGCTCCTTGAGAATTTTCTTGAGGGTGTGATATATCTCCGAGCCCGCCTGATATGCGGCGGAAAAGGAATCAAACCCCGCCGGGACAATCATAAACTCCTGAATTTCCAAGTTGTTGTCTGCGTGGGCGCCGCCGTTGATGACATTCATCAGGGGCACGGGAAGTATGTGGGCATTCACCCCTCCGAGATAGAAGAAAAGCGGCACGCCCAACTCCTCGGCGCTTGCCCGTGCAACCGCCATACTCACGCCCAAAATTGCGTTGGCACCGAGTTTGCTTTTGTTGTCGGTGCCGTCAATCTCAAGCATAATCTGGTCAATATACATCTGGTCAAGGGACTCAAGCCCCTCAAGTTCGGGGGCGATGATTTCGTTGATGTTCTCAACCGCCTTTGTGACGCCCTTTCCGTGCCAGGACTGTTCACCATCACGGAGTTCCAACGCCTCACGGCTTCCGGTGGATGCCCCCGAGGGCACGGCGGCAGTGGCAACCACACCGCTTTCAAGCCCAACCTCAACCTCAACTGTGGGATTCCCACGGGAATCAAGTATTTGGCGCCCCAAGATGTAAATTATCGCTGACATAGTTTACCTCCTGTCGCAATTTTTATTATTTAAGAAATTTAACCCACATTTACGGTGTGGCAAAGCGATTTTTGGGCAAAATTTGAATAATGGAGAGTTTACCCACATAGTATCCAGTTATCGGTTGTTAAATTGAGTTGGATGAGCGAAGTTATCTTTCAGAGGTTGGCAAATAGCACAACCGAACCGGCAGATGTGGAAAGACGCTACTTGGATTGCTTAGAGCGCACTATCCCGACGCACCAGTCCATATAGCAACACTGCCCCCCTACGGATGTATCATGTTTCATCCAACTTCCAACCCCTTGATACCATGTTGGTAAAATCTCCAAAAATCGGGAGGATACTAACATTTTATCGTCTTGTCCCCGGTCCGCTGATAGCACCCGACCTTTTGCGTGCGATGATATCGTTGAGTTCCTGCGGGTCCGGTGAGCGGTTCATAGCGGTTTCAATAGTGATCAGGCGGCGCAGATACAGGTCCGCCAGCGCCTGATTCATAGTCTGCATACCGTATTTGCCGCCCGCCTGAATTGAGGAGTAAATCTGGTGGATTTTGTCCTCGCGGATTTGCGCTCTGATTGCCGGGGTGACAATCATAATCTCGCACGCCGGGACTCTTCCGCCGCCGATTTTGGGCAGAAGCGCCTGAGTGACCACTGCCCGCAGAACAAAGGAAAGTTGCACCCTCACCTGCTGCTGCTGCGCCGTGGGGAAAATGTCAATAATACGGTTGATGGTTTCAGCGGCGGAATTTGTGTGGAGGGTTGCGAAGGCAAGGTGTCCGGTTTCGGCGATAGTGAGGGCAGCCTCAACAGTGTCAAGGTCACGCATCTCGCCGATAAGCACCACATCGGGGTCCTCACGGAGAGCGTATTTGAGCGCTCGGGCGAAACTCATCGTGTCGGCGCCAACCTCTCGCTGGTTGACTATGCAGTTTTTGTGCTCGTGGACAAACTCTATCGGGTCCTCAACAGTGAGGATGTGCGACCGCCTTTCCCGGTTGATTTTGTCAATAATTGCCGCCAGCGTTGTGGACTTTCCAGAACCGGTAGGACCTGTTACCAAGACAAGACCATTTGGGAAATCAGCGAAAGTTGAAAGAACCGGCGGAAGCATCAACTCCTCAAACGACCTTATCCTCATCGGAATCACACGGATTGCCATCGCCACATTGCCCTTTTGCAGGAAGATATTGACACGGAAACGGGCCAGTCCCTCCAGACCAAACGAGAGGTCAACCTCCCATTCCTCTTCAAAGCGCTGGCGCTGGCGTTCGGTCATAATTGAATACGCCATCCTCTTGGCGGCATCCGGGGTTATAGGGTCGTAGGGCAGGCGCTGAAGTTCCCCATCAACCCTGATAACCGGCGGGGCACCCACAGTTATATGCAGGTCTGATGCCCCACGCTTGACCATCTCCTCAAGCAATTCTCTAACGGAAACCTTCTTTTCTCCCGGCATAGCAACACTCCCTTTTATTCACCAACAGCGAAAATTTTTATTCCGATACTTTGCTTGTTATTTTTAGTTTCCACCGATGACCCCGGTGGTGCGATAAACTGAAACCACAAAACCGCCGTATCCCCCGGTGCCAATTTTTCTCCAGCAGAATAGCCATCTATCCCGAAAACCTCCCCGTGGGCAAAACGGGGAGAATACAACAGCACATCCTCCCAGTCCCTCTGGTTGAATTCCTCCTTCTTCGGGCGCCTATGACCCCTTTTGGTGAAAACCGCCGAAAGGATGTAGGTGTCCTCCCTGCCCAGATGCTCATATCTGTCCACGGGTTTCCACACTGTCTGCGAGTTCCGGTCAATCATCAAGCCAAAAGTTATCGGCACATCGCCGGTGTTGACCAGCATAAACTTGCTGTTTTCAGAATTCACGATGACCTCCAGAGGCATAATCAACCTGCCGGGGTTCCACAGGGTGTCGCCAATCAGGGTGAAGGAGACATTTTTCCGCCAGAAAGGGCCCAACTGCAGACCCGAGGTCTTGGTCTCAAAACCGACCTGTGCGGAAAAGTAATACCCCATCGGGCGGTTGCCCTCCGGCTCTGTGAGATGCACCTTAACCTGATACACAAATCCCTCATCGTCCCGCCCAACCAACTTCATCGGGAACTGCTCACTCCGGGAAAAATACCCATCGGCGTTGGCGTCTAAATTGAGATACACATACTGCGGCTGAACCTGACCGGCGACCTTTATCTTGAACACAAAAGTATCCTCGCCCGAAAAGTAATCGGGCTCAACACCATCCCACTCATACCCCGGCTCGCCGACATACACAAAATCCCATCCCCAAACCACTGATAGGGTTACAAATATCCCCACCATTGCGAGCAAAAATCTCATAATGTCAGTTTATCATCACATCAATTTTTTGCAACAATATTTGGCACCCTCTCACAATTTTTCATCATCCAACTTCAGATATGGGTCTGAGGTCAAAAGATAGTTTTTCACATAATCGGCGACGGCGTCCTCAAGGGAAGTGAACTCCCTCTCGTATCCCGCCGCGCGGACTTTGGACATATCCGCCCGAGTGAAATACTGGTATTTGTCGCGAAGTTGGGGGGGCATATCCACGAACTCAATTTTCGGCGGGATTCCCATCGCATCAAACACAGCCCGGACCAAGTCCAGAAATGTCCGCGCTCTTCCGGCTCCGCAGTTGAAAATCCCGTTGATTTCGGGGTGGTCGTATAAAAACAGGGTCAGGTCCACCGCGTCCTTGACATAGATGAAATCGCGCTTCTGCTCGCCGTCGGGGATATCCGGGCGGTAGGATTTGAAAAGGCGCACCCGCCCTATCTCCCGGATTTGCTCAAACGCCTTGTGGACCACGCTTCTCATCTCGTCCTTGTGATACTCGTTGGGTCCGAAGACATTGAAATACTTTACCCCGGCGATTTTGTCCAGAATTCCAGTCCTGAGTGCCCACAGGTCAAAAAGATGCTTGGAGTAGCCATACATATTGATGGGTCTGAGGCGCGGGAGCAGTCTGTGGTCGTCGGAAAAACCCAAAGAGCCATCGCCGTAGGTAGCGGCGCTTGAGGCATAAACAAATCGTATCCCCTTTGACACCGCCCACAGGGCGAGTTTTTTGGAATATTCGTAGTTGTTGCGCAGAAGATAATCGGCGTCGCGTTCGGTGGTGTCGGTGCAGGCGCCGAGGTGAATGATTCCTGCGGCATCGGAGATTTTGCCCGCCTCAAGCAAAGGGATGAAATCGTCGCGGTGGACAAAATCGTAAAAGCGCAGGTTGACCAGATTGCGCCATTTTTCTCCGGTGCGCAGGTGGTCAACGACGATAATTTTATCCTCGCCGCGGCGGTTGAGCGCCCACACGGTTGCGCTTCCGATAAATCCCGCCCCGCCTGTGATTATTGTGTAAGCCATAATTTACTCATACATCTCCGCGATTTTCTTCTCCGCCTCTTTTTGGGCGGCTTTGGCGGCTTCCTCCGGAGTCATATTCCCGCCCAGAACAGCCTGATACGCCGGGCGAAGAGCATCCCATATCGCCCGCAGTTCCGGCCGAACCGGCATAGGCCTGCACACCTCAAGTTGATACTTTGACGCCGCAACAAGCGGATTTTTGGTCACAAGAGTGTCGTTCTGCGCCTCAAGCCGCGAGGGAATTGTCCCTAAAACCTTGGTGAAACGCAGTTCCACCTCCGGCGAGGTCAGATAATTTATGAGTTTGACCACCTCGGGGAGTTTTTCCTTCGGCACATTTTTGTTGACGGAATACCCCTTGGGCGAATACATCGGCGTGGGCCAGAGACCGGTCTTTGTGATTTTTGGAATGCGCGCAATTCCGAAATCTATTCCCGCCTTTTTGTATCCCGCCCAGGACCAGGGACCGTTTATAATCATCCCTGCGCGGCCCTCTTTGAACAGTGCGTCCGCCATATCGTAATCCGCCTCGGGCGGGATGATTTTGTAT
>JAMOPH010000279.1 GCA_027064665.1 bacterium
AGTTATATCGGGCAGATTATATTTTATCTCCACCGAGAACGATACTTTGTCCGCGGGCTTGAACGAGAGTCCTCCCAACGCCTGAACCCCAGCGGTGGCGGTGGTCTGGTCGTTCGCCTGGGTGAAATTTGCGCTCAATCCTCCGCCCACATACGGGTCAAACATCCCGCGCCCGAGAGGATGAAACTCAAGATTTGTCTGAACCGGGACATAGGTGGTGTTTGTGCCGTTGTCGTCATACTGGGACCAGCCAGCGGAAAGTTCCCCGGTGAATTTTTGGGAAATTCTGTATTTTGCCGAGACCTCAAACAACAGCGCCGAACTGACATCCCCCGGCGGGTCAAACACCGAGACATTGGCGCTGACCGAAAGTCTGCCGGGCTTTTTGCCCTTTTTGGTCTTGGCATACGCCCCGGAGAAAAGCACCGCTATCGCCAACACCAGACATAGATATTTACCCCTCATTTTTCTCCCCGATGATGTTACTCGTAAAAAATTAATCCGATTGCGGTGGGATTACAATCAAAATCTGGCGCCCGGGTCATCATTTCGCCACGGATTTTACGAGGATTTCCTCAAACAAAAACTGTCCCACAGCCACAGTGGGCACGGCGACAGCAACCCCAAGTATACCAAAAAGTTGCCCCATCGCCATAATTGAGACTATGGTCACTATCGGGTGGAGTTTCACCTGATGGCGCATAACAAGCGGGGTGAGGAAATAACTTTCCAAGGTCTGGCTTGTGGCATAAAGGACCAGCACCCAGACGCCCTTCATCGGCGATTCTGCGAGGGCAAAAAGCAGCGGTCCCAGAGTCGATGTGGGTGGACCGATATACGGCACAAAACACAGCGCTCCCGCCAGAATCCCGAAAAAAAGCGAATACGGAACACCGATTATGGTCAGCCCCACAGAATACATAAAGGCAATCACAGTCATAGAGAAAAGTTGTCCCATAAGCCACGCCCGAAGTTTTTTGATTATATTGACATACACCCACGAGACCCTTCCCCGTTTGGCGGGCGGGAAAAACCTCGCAATCGGCGTGGGGTCATCAATTTTGGAGAGGGAGAAGTAAATTGCAATCACAATCAGGGCAAGTGCCTGCATCGCCCCATATACGCCCTTGCCCACGGCGGTGAAAATCCCACGGGACAAAAACGCCCCACCCTTGCTAACCGCATTCCGGATTAACTCGTCAACTTCCACATATGTGTCGCTGCCGATTTTGGAGAGGAAGGAGTTTATCATCTCCTGAAGTTTAACTGCGAGGGCGGGAAGTTGCTCAAGTGCGCGCTGTCCCTGTGATATTACCACAGGAACAAGGGTCATCACGAGCACAACGACAATAGATAATAACAAAAGCAACGAGAGCGCCAGCGCAACTCCACGGGGGGTTTTTAGTTTTTCGGAAAAGAAATTCACGAAAAAACTCAAAAATATTGAAACCAAAAGCGCCAAAAATACCAGAAACACCAGATTTATGACTTTTATTAAGGCATAAACCACCAATGCAGTGGCAAGAACCACCAGAGTCATAAGAAAAGTTCTTTTTAGATCTCCAGAAGTAGTATTCATAGTTATTTTAATCCCTCAATATATGCGCGCTCAATAAGTTCGCCGGCGCTGATTATATATGCGCTCGGGCATCCCACTAAATCGCAGAAGGCGATGCCATCAGACACCGTGAATTTCTGCTCTACCGACAGAACCCGAAGTTCCCCGCCGGTGCACTCATCGCAGGGTTTTAGGACGGGAATCGCCGTGCCGCATTCGGGGCAGAAAACCTCAAGTTTTTCGCCGTCGGCGGGCTTTGTGCCGATATAGACCACGGTCTTGTCCCCGAAAATCGGCGAGAGAACCATAAAACCCTCCTCGCCATTGGG
>JAMOPH010000280.1 GCA_027064665.1 bacterium
CAAAAAGTCCCACTTCAAGATGAAGGTGGACACGCTTCAGGGGGCACGGATAACTCTGCTCTCAGGCAAGGACACTCTGTGCGATATAATAATCGGCGGGATGTCCGGATTCGGCCTGACCTATGTGCGCAAGCCCGACAGCGACAATGTCTATGAGGCAAAGGGCTTTTTGACCCGGTATTCCTCAATAACCGACTGGCGGGACAAAACTATCGTCAGTGTGGAGCCGGAAAGCGTAAAGAGTTTTTCCTTCAGGTTCCCCGAGGGCGGATATAAACTTGAGCGCACCGATTCCGGCTGGATTGCCACAGACCTCAAATCCGGTGAAACCGTCAGGGCGGATTCAACCAAGGTGATTGCTGTTCTGCGGTCTCTCTCGCACTTTATGGCGCCCACTTTCCCGAAACTGCCCGATGACACCGCCGGAATTGATTTCTCCAAGCCCGACTACGAGGCAAAAATCCTCCTCAACGACGGCAGCGAAAAGAATTTTTCCGCATACCAGACCAAAAAGAACGACAATGTCTTCGTCCTCAAATCGTCGGAGCGGAAGGTTCTGTTGAGGGTTTATAAGGGGACGATGAGGAGATTTGAGCGGCAGAGCATTGACCAGTTCAAACCCGGCGCAGATACTCCGCCTTCGCCGCCGCAGGTAAATATCAAATCCAGCGGACCGGTTGTGGTGCCCAAGGGCAAAAAATAAAATCCGACCGAAATCCAAGATTTTTGAGGGGGATTTAATCCCCTTTTTTATTTTTCAATTGCACCCTGGGAGGGATTTGTTTATTTTTGCAAAAAACCAGAATAGGGGAGGGCTATGGCGACGACATCAATTTTCATCACAGGGGTTGGTGGGCAGGGGATAATCCTTGCCAGCGAACTGCTTTCCGAGGTGGCGCTTTCTGGCGGGTATGATGTGAAAAAGTCCGAGGTTCACGGGATGGCACAGCGTGGCGGTTCGGTGGTCAGCGCTGTGCGGTTCGGCGAAAAAGTTTACTCCCCGGTGATTTCCGAGGGCGAGGCGGATGTCCTTCTGGCGTTTGAGCCCCTTGAGGCACTGCGGACTCTTCATTTTGCAAAGCCGGAAGGCAAGGTCATCGTCAACACACGCCCGATTATGCCCGCCACCGTGGCGTCCGGGGCGGCTGTATACCCGCAGGATTTGTTTGACAGGATAAAAAAAGAGGTCCCCGATGTGGTGATGCTTGACGGCTATGCACTGGCGAAGCAGGCTGGAAGCACCCGCACGGTGAATGTGGTCCTTTTGGGAGCGCTGTCAAACTTCTTGCCGTTCTCCGAGGACGACTGGATGAGGGCAATTGAGCGCCGTGTCCCGCCGAAATATCTTGAACAGAACAAAACCGCATTCAAACTTGGCAGAAACCATCAGGGGTGAGTATGAGGGCAAAGATTTTCGCAGTGCTTGTCATAGCGGCGTTTGCCGGGATGGCGTCGGCTGTCTCAATATCGGATGGCGCCGGCACTACAGCCTTTGCGTTCCTTCTGGAAAATGACATCGGCGTGAAAAGTTCGGCGCTTGGCGGGGCGTGGGTCGGATGGGGCAAATCCGCTGATGCTTTCGCCACAAATCCCGCCGCTGCGGTGATGTGGGTGAAGCGCTCCGCAGAGGTTTCCTTCGGAAATTTCTGGGAACTTTACAACTCCGGTTTCGGCGGGTATTCCCACAGAATTGACCAGAACACCGCTCTTGCCGGCGGCATGAATTTCGTCTCCTATGGGAATTTCACCCGCACGGACGAGTCCGGCAATGTCACCGGCGAGTTCTCCGGAAGCGATTTTGAGATTGTGGGTGCTTTCGCACGGAAGTTTTCCAAAGCGCTGTCGGCGGGGATTTCCGCAAAATTTTT
>JAMOPH010000281.1 GCA_027064665.1 bacterium
CCTTTATAGACACCCCCGGGCACAGGGCGTTCACCGCTATGCGCGCCCGCGGGGCGCAGGTCACCGACATCGTGGTCCTTGTGGTGGACTGGAAGGACGGCGTTATGCCGCAGACCGAGGAAGCCATCAGTCACGCCCGCGCCGCAGGTGTGCCGATAATTGTCGCCATAAACAAAATGGACCTTCCCGGCGCCAGCACCGACAAAGTTATGCAGCAGTTAGCGGACCTCGGACTTGTGTGCGACCAGTGGGGCGGTGACACCCTCTGCGTCCCGATTTCGGCAAAAACCGGTATGGGCGTGGACACTCTCATTGAATACATAATCCTTCAGGCAGAACTGATGGAACTGCGCGCCAACCCCAACAGACCAGCCCGGGGCGTCGTTTTAGAATCCAAACTGGACAAAGGGCGCGGTCCGATGGCAACGGTCCTGATCCAGCAGGGGACTCTTCACAAGGGCGACCCGGTGGTGGTTGGGGTCTATTCCGGGAAAGTGCGAAATATGTTTGACGAGCGCGGAAACATTGTCAAAGAGGTCACCCCGGGGCATCCGGTGAGAATTATCGGTCTGGACGGCGTCCCCGATGTCGGCGACACGCTTATGGTGGTGGAGTCCGAGAAGAAAGCCAATGAAATCGCCGAACAGAGGCGCGCAATAAGGGAACAGCAGGAACAATACCGCGCCCACAAAATTTCCCTTCAGGACTTCTACCGCAAAATGCAGGAGCAGGACGAAAAGACCCTGCGAATTGTCCTGAAGGCGGATGTCTATGGTTCGGTTGAGGCGATTTCCGACCTTCTGGGGCATCTGGGCAACGAGGAGGTCAAGGTTGAGATTATCCACCGCGGCGTGGGATATATCACCGAGAACGATGTTCTTCTGGCGAGTGCGTCCAATGCGGTTGTGATTGGTTTCAACACCAAGCCCGACGCCCGGGCGCGGGAAGCCGCCGAGCGCGAAAAGGTGGAAATCCGCACATACAACATAATCTACGACCTTGAGTCAGATGTCAAAAAGGCGCTTGAGGGAATGCTTGAGCCTGAAATCCACGAGGAATTTCTGGGGCGCGCCGAAGTTCTGCAGATTTTCAAGACTATGTCGTCCGGGGTCATCGTTGGATGCCGCGTTAAGGAGGGTGTGATTCGTCTCGGGGCGCAGGTGCGAATTTTCCGCAACGATGAAGTAATCGGTCAGGGCACCATCGCTGACCTGCGCCGGTTCAAGGACCAGGTCAAAGAGGTCATCGCCGGGCTGGAATGCGGCGTGATGGTGGAGGGGTTCAAGGATATTCAGATCGGTGACGAACTTGAGGTGTTTGAGGAGATAAAGATAAAGCAAACGCTGTGAGTGCGGCTGGTTTTTGTCCGGCAAGTCGTTTCCGGGCGTTTTCCGATGGGATAGGGGGACAAATTTGGTTTGCCCCCTCTTTTTATTTTAGAAAGTTGAGTTGAAATTGCGGAATTTTCTGCGTATTATTGTATTGTTCGGGGGGTGAGTTATCAGCAGGAGGTAGGCGGTGCACAGGCGGCTTATGCTTTTTATTTTGTTGACCTCAGCGGTCCTTGCCTTTCCCCAGACGGACAGTTTGCATATGCATTTGTTGGGGGTATGGGAACCTGAAGACACGAGCAACCATATTTACTATTTTACAGTTTCGGGAGAGTACATGTTTGTTGCCACGGAAAGAATAACTAACGATACGGTTCATATTGTGAATGTATCGGATCCTTCATCGCCGTGCGTTGTGGGGAAATTACCCAACATGGCGGGTGATCTTGCTGTTTACGACAGTTTTTTGTATGTGGGTGGAGCTCATCCGGGCATAATAAACATATCCAATCCTCAAAGTCCGCATATAGAATACA
>JAMOPH010000282.1 GCA_027064665.1 bacterium
TAACCCCCGAGGCGCTCAATCTGGGCGTGGGCTGGAGAACCTCTCTGCTTTTTACCGGGATGGACATAGACTATGCCTTCGGGCTGCCGCTGGAAAAATCCCTTCGCTCTGCGGGACAGACACAGCACTATTTTGGAATCACTTTCTACGGGAAACCCACCCGCACCCGCAGGGGCGATGTGTGTGTCAAAAAAATCTGGATAAAGGGCGACCGCAAAGTGGGGCGGAAAATCACCATCAAAGCGGCGATTAGAAATGCAGGGAAAATCACTCTGCGGTCAATCCCCTGCGCACTCGCCATAGGCGACCCCGATGGAAAATGGAGGATGATATACCCCACAAAATACATAGACTCACTCGCCGCCAAGGAGTCCGAAATCGTGGAGTGGAACTGGAAACCCAAAAAACCGGGGGAATACACCATCCGGGTCGCCGCCGATGACGACGGGGGAAAAATTCCCGATGTGTCCGGCACCATCCCGGAAACCGACGAGGATAACAATATCCTCACGGAAAGGGTCGTCATCGCCGAGGCGGACTCAATTTATGTGAAGCCAAAATTCACCACGCTCACGGCGACCCATCTGATAGTGAAGGTTGAGGAGGAGCCGGTGGTTCCGGTGGTGTTCTTTGCGCCGGGCTCGTCGGAACTTTCGGAAAAGGCGAAGGAAATCATCTCCGTAATCGCCGAACGGCTGGAACGCAACCCCGACGCAAAACTTGTGATTTACGGATACTTTGACCCCTCCGACGGGGACGCCGACCCGAAAACTCTGGCGCTGGCAAGGGCAGACGCCGTCAGGAGGGAAATTTTGAGTAAATACCCTGACCTTGCCGACAGAGTGCGGGTGAGCAAGGGGCACGACTTCAAAAAAGCAAGGCTGACAAGCCGCTATTCAAAGGGCGACCCTCGTGTCGCCGAGGAAAACCGCCGGGCGGAGATAAAGGTCTTTCTGCGTGAGGGGATGGAGCATCTGTCCCGGGAGCAATCTATACAGGTGCTTGAGAGGAACGATGAGTTTCTGCTCGTCATAGTGGGGCATCGGCGGGAGAACGAGCCCGAAAACACCGGGCTTGCCCGGGCGGATTCGGTGCGGAAGGAAATTATCCGCCAAAAGCCAGAACTTGCCCGCAGAATTGTGGCGGAGGAAAAGGTCGCCGGCGACACTGGGATTGAGTTCGTCCTTGACCCCGACGGAATTGCGGTGCGTCCGAGGGAGAGATATCCGATATCACAGATGTGGAAAAATCCGCAGCCGTCCCGCAATGTGATTCTCATCTCACGGACGGGATTTGAGGACGC
The DNA here is from genome assembly GCA_027064665.1 of bacterium. Taxonomy (GTDB): domain Bacteria; phylum UBP14; class UBA6098; order B30-G16; family B30-G16; genus JAMOPH01. The sequence goes on from JAMOPH010000282.1 coordinate 1,304, forward strand.
AAGGCGATGGGAGGTCAAAATATCCAGCGCCGATGGTTCGCTGACGCACACGATAGTCTCTGGCGAGGGCGCCCCGCCGGATTCGGTGCTCTGGGACTGGAGCGTGGGCGAAAATCAGTTCCTCGCCCCCAACACCGAGTATGTCCTCTCGGTGGACATAGCGACCGACGAGAAAGTGTATCATTTCGCCTCGCCGGAGAAAATCCGTGTTATTCCGCGGAAGCAGATGGAAGCCATAGAGAATATGCTTCTGGTGGAGTTCAACTTTGACGAGACCGAACCGGTGTCGCACTATCTTGAGCGGCGCCTTTTCAACTTTGCGGAGAAATTTGTGGAGCGTGCGAAATCCGGATACACGCAATCGGCGGAGATTCAGGGGCACACGGACAACATCGGCTCCCAGCGGAGAAACCTTGAACTTTCAACCCAGCGGGCAGAACGGGAATACAGACTTATGCGCCAGTTTATCTCGTATTTTGCCGGGGTGCCCGAGAGCAAACTTGACGACTGGCTGGCACAACACAACTGCTCACTGTCATACAGGGGCTACGCCGACCAGA
>JAMOPH010000283.1 GCA_027064665.1 bacterium
CCGAAACCGCTGTTTCGCCGGCGGGCAGGCGACATTTCTGATTATGGGCGATGTCTGCACACGGAACTGCCGTTTCTGCGCAATAAAGAGCGGGAAGCCCGAACCTCTTGACTCCACAGAACCCCAGCGTGTGGCGCAGGCGGCACGGAAGTTGAACCTGCGATATGTGGTGGTGACCTCTGTCACCCGGGATGACCTTCCCGACGGCGGCGCAGGGCATTTCGCAGAGACTATCCGGGCGATTCGCAGGGAGGTTCCCACCGCACGGGTTGAGGTCCTCACGCCGGATTTCGGCGGAGACAAAGACGCCCTTGATGTGGTTTTCGCCGCCGCCCCCGATGTGTTCAACCACAATGTTGAGACGGTGCCACGGCTCTATCCGCAGGTCCGCCCGCAGGCGGATTATCGGCGCTCTCTGGAGGTGCTCTCGTATGCGAAAAAACAGGGTATGCTCACAAAATCCGGCTTTATGGTGGGATTGGGCGAGACGGAGGACGAGGTGTTCGCCCTGCTGAAGGACCTGCGGGACGCCGGAGTGGACATAATAACGATTGGGCAGTATCTTCAGCCCTCGCCGGGACATATCGCCGTGGACAGGTTCGTGCGACCCGAGGAATTTGAGGAATACTCCCGGTTCGGAGAGGAGGAACTTGGATTTGCAAAGGTTTTCGCCGGACCGCTGGTGAGAAGTTCCTTTATGGCGCAGGACATCTGGGAGAAAATCGGGCAGGAAGGTGGCGGATGAAAAGGTCGGGTTCACACTTTTTGCTGATATTATTTGCCGTAGCGCTTGCGGTGTGGGTTTCCGCCGGCACCGTGATAAAATACCGTGTGGACAAGACAAAATGCGTTGGATGCCGCCTGTGCGTTGAGGCGTGCCCCACCGATGCCATCACAATCGTCGGCGGGAAGGCGATTATTGACCCCGAAAAGTGCATCGGATGCGGCGAGTGCGCAAAGGTTTGCCCCACAGGGGCGATATCATCGTATGAGATTGAAACGACACCCGCAAAAAAGGACTCCACTGCGGCACCAAAGGACACACTTTCCACTCAAAAATCCGACACGACGAAGGCAAAGGCGAAGACCGAGACCCTTCTGCACAAAAAGGACACCGCCGAAGCGGAAGCAGTTCCGCAGAAGGAGACAACTCAAGTTGTCCGGGAAGGGAAAAAGGCGGCGAAAAAAATTGTCGCCGTGGTGGACCCGAAAAAGTGCATCGGATGTCAGTTGTGCGTGCGGGCGTGCCCCGAAGGTGCGATATCTATGGTCAACGGCAAGGCGGTGATTGACCCCGAAAAGTGCACGAACTGCGGAGAGTGCATCAAAGTCTGCCCCGTGAAAGCAATAACCACAGAGGAATATGAAAAAGGTAGTGATAGCGACGAAAAATAGGCACAAGTTCGGCGAAATCCGACAGATTATCCAGCCGGAATCGCTGGGGATAGAACTTGTGATGGGCGGGGAGATAACCGATGCGCCCGCCGAGACCGGGAAATCCTTTTTTGAGAATGCGCTGATAAAGGCAAGGCACTATTCTGAAGCGTCGGACCTGCCGGCAATCGCCGATGATTCCGGGCTGATAGTCAACTTTCTGGGGCAGGAGCCGGGGCTGTATTCCGCCCGGTATGCCGGCGAGAACGCCACCTACGAGGACAACAACCGCAAACTGTTATCCCGCCTTGAGGGATTCCCGCCGGAGAGGAGAATCGCATATTTTATCTGCGTGGCGGTGCTGTATCTTCCCGATGGAAGGTATTTTGTCACCAGCGGGCTTGTGAACGGAAAAATCGCCGCACAGCCCCGTGGTGAGGGCGGTTTCGGCTACGACCCGATTTTCGAACTTCCCGACGGCAGGACGATGGCTCAACTTTTCCCCGAGGAGAAAAACCGCATAAGTCATCGTGGGCGGGCATTCAGAAGAATTGCGCTCTTCCTCAAATCGGCAATCAGGGAGGAATGGATATGAGAGTCCCCGTCTTCCTTATCAGATACGGGGATATGGTCAGGGAGATAAAAAAGGGGAAAATGCGGTATGACGCAGTGTTCGGATATACCGAGCAGTATGACTACGCCCTTCCTGATAATGCGGTGGTTTTTGGCAAAAGAGACCGCCTTGCCCGGGAAAAAATTGGGAGAAGAACATACTATACTTTCCCCTATCTATACAGCAAAAAGGGCAAATTAAAAAGAAGAGTTTTAAGAATCATCGGCGAGATATACGAACTGTTGCTTTTGATATGGTATCGTCCAAAGGTTGTTGTGGTGGTTGGCGCTCCGATAGATATGATATTTCCGTTTATATACGCAAAAATTTTCGGGGTGCCGCTGATAGCAGTATTTCACGATGAAGTTCTGGCAGAGCGGTTATCCAGCAAAATCGCCGCAAAAATTGTGAACCAACCCAATGTCATCCCGATAACCAACGGCGAACTCCCCCGGGACCAGTTGATTTCCCTCGGGGCAGACCCCGAAAAAATCATAATTCACCGTGTATATTATCCGCCGGAGTTTTTTGTGGAGAAGCCCATTGAACCCCAAATCGCCAACTCGGACAAGTTTAAGGTCTTTTATATAGGAAGATTTGCGTGGACAAAAGGGATGACCGACCTCCCGGAGATAATAAGACTGACCCACTCCAAATTGGGCGACGAAGTCAAATTCTATCTTATCGGCGATGGTCCTATGGTTGACTATGTAAAAGACAAAATCAGCGAATATTCTCTGGAAAAAGTAGTGGAGTTTTTAGGACCCCGCCCATCAGATATGATTTATTCATATATCCGTGCCGCAGATGTGGTTATTGTGCCATCTTTTGTGGAGTGTTTCGGAAAAATTGCGGCGGAAATTATGATTTCCGGCAGACCCATCGTCGCTTATGCCACCGGCGGGCTGAAATATCAGATAACCGACGGCGTTGATGGCTTTTTAGTCCCTACCGGGGATTATAAATCTATGGCGCAGAGGATTGTTGAACTGTATGAGAACCCGCAACTGCGCAAAAAAATCGCACAGAACGCCGCAAAAGTGCGCAAAAAATACGAGGATATAAATCAAACCCTTGGATATATTCTCAAGCGAGAAATAGATAGAATTCTCGCCGGAAGTGATTAGGTCTCCAACTTCTCGCTGAGGCGCCAGGCGGGGTTAATCATAAAGTCGTAGGGGGTTTTCTCGCCCCTGCGCAGATGGAACGCCCCCGCAAGGGCGATAACTGTAGCGTTGTCGGTGCAGTATTTTATCGGCGGGATACACAGTTTCCAACCCTGCTGCGAGGCGACCTGGCGAAGGCGCCTGTTTGCCGCCACACCGCCGACAATGGCGACACGGTCGGTGCTGCAGTGCGATACCGCCGCACGAAGTTTTCCCACGAGGGTGTCAACCACCGCCTCCTGAAACGAGGCGCAGATATCCGCCAGATGCCGCCGGACATCATCCTCGCCCATCCGATACACCAGATTGAGCACCGCGGTTTTCAGCCCGGAAAACGAAAAATCAAAATCGCCGGATTTGAGCATAGCCCGGGGAAAATTGATAAACTGCGGGTCGCCGCCCTCAGCGCACTTTTGAATCTGCGGACCGCCGGGATAGGGCAAGCCCAGAATCTTTGCGACCTTATCAAATGCCTCGCCGCAGGCGTCATCGCGGGTGCTTCCGAGGACCTCATACTCCCCCCATCGGCGGACCATAACTATATCGGTGTGCCCGCCGGAGACCAGAAGCGCCAGAAACGGCGGCTCAAATCCCGGGCAAGCAAGTTTTGCGGCGAAAATGTGCCCCTCAAGATGATTGACCGCAATTATGGGCTTTTGCCCGGGGTATGCAAATCCCTTGGCAAATGTGGTTCCCACTAAAAGCGAGCCGGGAAGTCCCGGTCCGGCGGTGACCGCCACAGCGCCAATCTTGTCGTACGATACGCCGGCGGACTCAAGCAAATCCCGGGTCATAGGGTAGAGTTTTCTTATGTGATGTCTGCTGGCAAGTTCCGGGACCACACCGCCATAGCGGGAATGAACCGTCTGACTGTAGACCAACTCGCCAAGGACACTGCCGGCATCATCAACCAGCGCCACCGAGGTCTCATCGCAGGATGTCTCTATACCGAGGACAATCATTTTTCGCTCTCCTGCTCCTGCGGTTCCGCCCGGATAAATTTGACATATTCGGGTTCGGTTTTCACAAGACGGACATCCTTGGGGACACTGACCGATGGTTTAATCTCAACGATTTTGAGATTTCGCTCATCGGGGGGGATATCGGTGTATAGCACATAGACTTTTATGTCCTTTCCCGAGAGTTTTCCAATCACATTCTCGGGACCGGCGACGATAATGTCAACCGTCGGGGGAGATATCCGCCCGGATTTGAGAGGGAAACCTTTAGGGATGATTTTGACGCCCTCAAATTTTTTCTGCACCAGACGAGAGACCTCCACCGAAACCATAACAGTGTCGGGAACCGGGGTGACAAATTCATCGGGCTTTTCCAGAGGCACAAGGAACGAGGTGAAAGTGTTTATATGCCTCACGGTTTCGGGGACCGTGGACACATAAGATATCCGCTGCACACGGGATTCCGGTCCATCAATGGTGACCTCTTCGGGCTCCACCTTCAAAGGTCCGGAGACATACATCCCCTCTTCAGGAATAACCTCAACCCGCAGTTTGACCGGGACCTTTTTGTTTATGCGCCTGTCAAGGAATATGGTGATTTGCTTTGGGGTGATTATATCCACCAGTTTTATATCCGGCGAGACGAACTCAAAGTTCTGCTCGGATAGGGTGATTGTCTTGCGACCGTATGAGAAATTTTTGAGGGAGATTTTTGCCACACATTCGGAGAATTTTTGCGCCAGAAGTCGTTTTCCCTTGCCCTTTACTCTTATGTGCACCACTTTCGGCACGCGGGTTGCCACCATATATTTAGGCGGGACATCGGTTATCTGCAGTTTGAAGTAGAGGTCGGTCTCATATTCCTTTTCGGTCTTCACATAAAGCCACAAAATAACCGCCAGAATCACAGAAAGCACCGCAAGGAAAATCTGTCTGGGGCGAATTTTCATACTCCAAAGATAAAGCCCTTCACCACAGATGGCAAAGGGCTTTTTGAAAAAGCATCCGGGGCAACGGCGAAAAGCCGTCTATTTCGTGGAATACTCCCGGACTATGCTGAAACTGACTTCTCCATTGTCAATCCGGATGGAAAACCCGCACTCCGGATTTGAACAGACCCACGCCTTATACATTATTGACGCTCCGTCCCGTCCGTAGTCCGACAGGGGAAGTAAAACCCCCTTGCCGCATTTCAAACACACAGGAAAACCCTTACCATCCATCGTCTCCCTCCCTTCTTCCGGAGAAATGTTGTGCTCTGTCAAAACGGGGAACAACTTAAATCACCACTTTGATTTTGTCAAACACTTTTTAACGATGAATAAAAATCTAATCGCTCATTGTCTAAAAAGATAATTTATCCGCTTAACCAGTGCCGCAAAGTCAAAGGGTTTGTCAAAGATAAACACATTTTCCCGCTTGAGTTGATTCAACTGGTCGCTCAAAAACCAGTGCCGTGAACCCTCGCAGAGATAATGAAACGCCGTCATCACAATGACCTGCGTGTCCGGATTTTTCTCCTTGGCAGCGACATACACATCAAGCCCGGATTTTTCGCCCATTTTCAGGTCGGTTATGATGAGGTCATAGTTCTTTTGGTCGATTTTCTCAATAGCCTCCTCGCCGGATGCGGCGGTATCCACCGAAAGGTCATACTGAAACAGCAGACTGTTCAAAAACTCTGCCACACCCTCACGGATTTCCTCCTCGTCGTCAACCACCAGTATCTTCAACGGAGGGATACTCAAAATTTCCACCTCCTCAAGGGAAACATCCTGCTTCAGCGACAGTGCGAACATCTCCAGACCGTCAATGTATTTTTCCTCGCTGATGTCCTCCGGCGGATTCTGGAGAAAACTGAGAATTTTGCCAATCTGTAGCGACCGCTGGATACTCCTTTTTATCCCGTCCACAAAGCGGGAGCGCAAAGTCTCGTCTTCAATTTGCTCCGCCATACGCATAAGATTGTATAGTATGGATGTCTGCGCCATCAGATGGGTTCGGATATAATGCGACAGCGTTATCGCTATCTTGCTGATTGTTGAGAGCCTGCGGGCTTTTTCTAATTCCTTGAGCGGGCGCAAATCCCGGCTGACGCCCACCGTCCCTATCTCCTGATGATGCTCATCATACAGAATTGACGCCGAAAGGGAGATGGGAATCACCTCGCCGGATTTTGACACCACCTCAACCTCAACATCCCTGACAAATCCGCCCTGCTGGCGCATCATCTTCATAACCTCGCGGGCTTTTTGGGGGTCTTTGTAGAGCATAAGCACCGAGCGCCCGCGCACCTCCGACGGCGAATATCCCAGAATCTTTTGCGCCGCAGGGTTGAAAAGTTTTATCCGCCCGCGCCGGTCGGTGGTCACTACTATGTCCGCAGAACTCATTATAAGTTTCCTGAAATAACTGTGCTGGTTGCGGAGTTTGAGGAGAAGTTGATTTCGCTCAATAAGTTCTGCTGCCTCACGGGCGAAAAGTTCCAGAAGCAACAGGGTCTCAGAGTATTGGGTGGGCTTTTTGCCGTCAAAGGGCTCGTCAACCGAAATCACGCCGATTATTCTGCCAGTGTGCGACCTCAGCGGCACGAACAGAAAATCATCCGGATGCCAGCCATCGGGGGGAACCTCTCCTTTGACCTCCGGCGAAATCCCGCCGATTTGTTTGTTCAGAGGGTCATCGTGGGGAATGTAATACGACTCGCTTATCCGGTACTTGTCCGACAAAATCTGCTCCCAGATATGTGGCGGAATGTGTTGATTTTTCTTGAGTTTGCGTGCGTCTTTTGGCTCAATCCCTGCATAGCCGATGTTTTTGCGCTTCCAGTTCCTGCCGAAAATTGAAATCACCGCCCGGCGGAAAAGTTTGGCATCAACTATCCCCTCGGCGATTATCTTCAACTGGCGGGGAAGGCTGGTCGTCCGGGCAATCTGCTCGGAAACCTTCATCAGGAAAAACATCTGCCGGGTGCGCTGCCTGAGCAGATTCTCGCAGTTCTCCAACTGCTCACGCAGTTTTTTCAAATCGTCATCATTGGGTGCCATTACTCTCCTCTCCCTGATATACTTCCTCCCGGCTGAGCGCCCTGAAGTATTTTCTCACCTCGCCCTGATACTGCCGTGGATAAGGGTTGGACAGAATTTGAAGCAGAGACTGCTGGATTATGTTTTTCCGCTCGCCCAAATCCTCTGGAAGTGGTCCCGGAGATTTGCGGACCACATCCTTGCCGGTGCGGGAACGCCGCTTTTCCGAATACTGCCGCTTGTGCAAAGATTTCTGCGCATCAAGCATCCGGGAGAGTATCCTGTCTTGCCGCTTGAGTGTCCGCTCGGTAATGTTGAAACTTTTGAGGTCCTGTTCAACTTTCTTCATATCCTCAATCGTCTGGTCCATCTTGCCCAACAGGTTTGCGTGCTGTTCAAATTCCTTCTGGAGTTCCTCAAGGGTTTTGCGCAGGGCGGCTTGTTCTGCGGCAAGTTTTGCCGCCATTGCCTGCTGGCTGGGGTTGAGTCCGCCGGGCTTCTGGCAGGCGCCCATAAGCGGTATTGTCATCTGGTTTATCTGCCCCTGCTTGTTGCACATACTCTGAAGTTGCTGCATAAGTTGCTCCATCCCCGACGCCGACGAGGATTTGCACATAGATTCTGATGCCCTCAAAAGGATTTCCGCCGCCGCATTTATGTTCCCCAGCGCCTCCGACTGCATCCTTACAACCCCCATTCCGCCGTAGCCCTGTGCCAGTTTGTCCGTCGCCTGCGCCATTGACTCGTCGGCTTTTGCCAAAAGCGCCCCCACAGTCGGCGGCAAAAGCATCGTCTTGCCACCCATATCGTAAACACGGTTTATCGCCTGTTTAAGTGTGGTGCGCAGTTCCGCCTGCTTTTCCGCAAGGGCGTGAAGTGAGTCCCGCTTGCCCCACAACTTATCCACACGGTCAATCAAACTCTCCTGTCCGCCGGAGATATACAAAAGTTCCCTCACCGTCCGCTGAATGTCCATCGTCAGTTGTTGCTGAAGTTGCTGGTTCATCTGCTGCTGAAGTTGGGATAGGTTCTGTGCCATTTTCTTCATCTGCTCGGAGATATTCTGCCCGTGGGAGAGGGCTTTTTTGCTGTTGCCCTGTTGCATCTGCTGGAGTGCCTGTTGTGCCTGCTGGGGAAGTTGCATATTCTCAAACTCCTGCGCCAGTTGTTCCATCTGGTCGGCGGGCATATCCTCAAATTCTCTCATCTGCTGGGCGAGTTCCTTCATACCCTGTTGAAGCGCCTCCATCTGCCGCTTGACCTCTTTCTCCATCCGCTGGACCTGCTCTGATGTCTCGCCGTTTTTGAGCGCCTCGTTGATTTTGTCCTGCATCTCTGAAATCCGCTGGGCAAGGTTTTTCAACTCGTCCAACTTCATCTCCGCCTGAATCCGCCGTAGAAGTTCCAGTGTGCGGTCAAGTTTCTGCAGAAGTTCCTTCTGCGACATCTGAAATTCCTTCATCGCCTGCTTGAGAAGTTCCGGGTCCATCTGCTGGAGCGCCTCCTGCATCTTGCGGATTGCCTCCTTCAGTTCCTCCGGAAGGATATCGTCCAGAATCTTTTGTATCTCCCAAAGTTTCTCCACAATTTCTTGGGCGACCAGTTTGTTCTCCTGAATTTTCTGGATAGTCTGTTCCATCTGGCGGGCGGTCTGCTCCAACTGCTGGGCAAGTTGCTGCTGCTGTTCTATCAGATGCTGGACCTCCTCCCGCTGCTCGTAGGGAATCTCTTGTTGCTTTTCCTTTATCTGCCTTATCATCTCCTGCGTTTTCTCCAGATATTCCTTCTGCGCCTGAAGTGCCTCATCCACAGACTTCGTCTGCTCCTCCTGCTCGCCGGTGACCTCCTGAATAATCTCGTCAATTGACGGCACCCGGATGGAATACACCTTGCTCTTGCTCATCTTCGGACCCGACACCGCATCGTTGTCGTATCCCTCAACCCAGTATTTGACCACATCGTTGGGAATAAGCCCAAGCGCATCAAGGTTCCACACGAAATCTATGGTCACCTGCTTTTTGCCGAAAAGTTTGAACGGCAACCTGAACGAGTGCACTGTGCTGTCCTGCGTGGTTATAACATATTTGAGGATGAACTTTGAGAATCCGAAATCGTCCTCGCCGTAGACCTGAATCGGCACCCTCATATCCTCGCCGAGGTCAATATCTTTCCCCGGCGATGTTATCTCCACAAGCGGGAACTCATCCGGCTGGACGGTGATGGAATATTGCGGCGGTTGAGGGTCTGTGTTTCCGTCTTTGTCCTGAACATAGATTGTGTATGTGCCGTTTTTCCGGACGGTTATTGTGCCCTCTGCGGTCTGCCCGCGGCACTTCATCGGGATGACAACTGTGTCGTTGAGGACAATCGCCGCACTGTCAATCTCCTTGCTGACCCGGGCGGTTATTTTCACCCTCGTGCCGAACAGGGCATCAATGTTGCCGTCGTTGCGGTCAATTTTCTGCGGGGCAAGTCCGGTGTATGCCGGATAGATGTATTCAAGCGAGACATCAATCACCCGTGGCAGGTCAAGGACTGTGATGTGGATATCCGAACTTTTGTAGTCCCCGCCGATGACGAAGAAATCAATATCCTCAACGACCTTGCGGAAGGTATATCGGAACAGATTTGGCGAGGCGGCATCACGCACTGCCTCAAAAGGCGCATATCCCTGCGCCCCCAACTTGCGATACACCCACACCTTATCGGGAATTTTGCCCCGTGCCTTTATGGTTATGGTGTAATCCTCAAAACGCACCGCCCTGCCCGAATTCGGAAGGTCAACGGTCAG
>JAMOPH010000284.1 GCA_027064665.1 bacterium
GACCAACGGCGAGAACCTTGAGAAAACCCGTGGAGTTCCCGTGATTCGTTGGGCGCCGGACACCCGGAAGTTCACATTCACCACCAGGGTCGGCGACACCAAGGGCACGCACCCTCTGGTGGAACTATATCGTGAGTGGAAAAAGGATAAGTAATCACTCATACCGCAGGGCTTCCACAGGGGAGAGTTTCCCCGCCTTGAGGGCAGGGTAAATTCCAAATATCACGCCCACGGCGGTGGTGAAGGCGACGGCGACTATCACCGCCTCCCACGATATTGCCACGGGAAGTTGCGGCACCACAAGCGATACCACCAGCGGCAGTCCCACGCCAACGATGAATCCTAAAAGACCGCCCGCCCAGCACTGCGTCAGTGCCTCAAGCAGAAACTGGGAGAGGATGTGTGCCTTTGTGGCGCCAATTGCCTTGCGCACGCCGATTTCACGGGTTCGCTCCGCCACACTTATGAGCATTATGTTCATCACGCCGATTCCGCCCACCAGAAGCGACAGCGCCGCAATCGCTATCAGCACCCCCCACAGAATCCGGGTGGTCTTTTTATACTCGTCCAAAAGCATATCCTGCGAGTTGATGGCAAAATTATCCTCCTGACCGAACTTCAGCCCCCGCACGCCACGCAGAGCATAGCGGATTTCCTCGGTGAGTTCGTCAATATCCTCGGGGCTTTTGGCAGAGACCATTATGCCAATTCCCCGTCTTCCGCCGAGATTGTGCTTGAAGGCATTGTAGGGGATGAACACCCGGTCATCGGTGGTGCCGATTGTCAGCGAGCGCCCCTGCCGCTTGAGGACCCCCACCACCTTGAAATTTATGCCCCCGAGGGAAACCCACTTGCCGATGGGGTCCTCATCGCCGAAAAGATTGTGGTATATCTCCCAGCCTATCACACAAACCGGTCTGCCGCGCTTGTCCTCACCGTAGGAGAAAAACCGCCCCATCTGAACATCAATTTTCCTCAACATCGGATATTCCCAGGTCGTCCCGAATACAGTGATGTCCATCTCGTCTTGCCGGTATCTCACGGTTGTTCCCCTCTGGAGATACGGAACCACATACTCGGCGTGGGGAAGATTTTTCAGCGCCCGCAGGTCGGTTTCGGTTATCGGAGGGTTCTTGCGGAACTTTGCCCACCGCCTGCCGCCGGATACCCACGGAAACCGATTGACATACAGAACTTTTGTCCCAAGTGTCTCAAACTCTGTGGCGATTTTTTTGTTCAGCCCGTTTATTACCGAGACCAGAACGATAATTGTCGCCACGCCGATGAGTATTGACAGAAGCGTCAGTCCCGAGCGCAACTTGTGCCGCCACAGCGACTTTAGCGCTCCGCGCACCGCCTCGTGGAAAGTTATCCCCCAGTATTTGAAAAACTGCACCATCTTTGTAAATAATGCACAAATGCCCGCCGTGTCAAATCACATATTCATCCTGATGCCGAAATGTAGCAGTCCCCGTGTCAGCGGGACGCCCTCGCCGATACCGTATTCAATTGAGAACACTCCGCCCCGATAGCGATACTCTATCCCGGCGCCGCAGGAGTATTTTATGTTCCATCCGGCAAGGTCGCGGTATCCGCCGATGTCAGCGAAGGGGAATATGTGCACGCCGCGGGCGAGGATAAATCTCGGCTCTATCGTGCCCCAGAATATCCTTATCCCGGCGAACTGATTCTGCCTGTATCCGCGGAGATTTTGCCATCCGCCCAGAAATTCCCAGCGCGAGCGGTCAACAAGATTTGGCAGAATCCATCCCCAGGTGGCGCCCTTGAGCCATATCGTAAAGCGCCCTTTTTTGCGTGCTATCAGGAAATTTCCCGAGCCCGTGGCGCCGAAC
>JAMOPH010000285.1 GCA_027064665.1 bacterium
GCGCAAGCGCAGCGGCGCATTGGATGTTACCATCAACGGATACAAGTGCACAATCTCTGGCACCCAGACCCAGACCGTATATCATATCCCACGGGGACACCCGCCGAGCGTGTATTTCAGATTCGCCGTGCCCACAAAACCCACCGATTTCTGCATCTTCGTCATTGATGTGGGCGGAAAATACACATATCACATAATCCCTTACGATGTCATAAAGGGACTCAGCCTCATCACGCTCAAGGAGAAATACGAGCGCAAAGAGGGCGCCCGGGGAAGCAAATCCAGCAAATACGCAATCTACCGCAACCGCTGGGACCTTCTGGCTAAACCCCCGGAATCATAACACTTCCCTTGTCTTTCGGCAGGTGTGGTGTTATATTGCCCTCTGTGGAAAGGCGCATATACACCGTTTCGGAGTTGAATTCCTTAGTTCGCCGGCTTGTTGAGGGCGGTTTCCCCGGCGGAGTCTGGATTGTCGGCGAAATCCGCCAGTTCAAAAAACATTCCTCGGGAAACTGGTATTTTGTCCTCACCGATAATGTCTCCAATGTTGACTGCGTTATGTGGCGGAGTCGTGTTGCCTCGGTGGGCTGGACTCCTGAGGAGGGAATGAAGGTTGAAGCCTTCGGTCGCCCCACAATCTATGAGAAGGTGGGAAAATTCCACATAACGATAGAGCGACTCATCCCCGCCGGCAGGGGAGAGCGTGCCATCGCTTTTGAGCAACTGAAGAAAAAACTTGAGGCGGAAGGTCTTTTTGACCCGGAGCACAAAAAGCCTCTGCCGGTGTTCCCTATGGTCATCGGCGTTGCGACCTCACGCACCGGCGCCGCAATAAGGGATATTATAAAAGTCACCCGCCGGCGAGCGCCGTGGGTCACGATAATTTTGCGGAACACTCTCGTTCAGGGCGATTCCGCTCCGGCGGACATTATCCGGGCAATTGAGGAGTTCAACCGCTTCGGCAAGGTTGACCTTCTCATCGTCGGCAGAGGCGGCGGCTCCGAGGAAGACCTGTGGTGCTTCAACGATGAGGGCGTCGCCAGAGCGATTTTCGCCTCAAAAATTCCCATAATTTCCGCCGTGGGGCACGAGCGGGATTTCACTATCGCAGATTTTGTCGCCGATGTCCGGGCGGCAACGCCCTCTGCCGCCGCCGAAATCGCTGTCCCCGACAGAAACGAACTTATCGCATCCATCGGGCAGAAACTCCGCAGGATGAAAATCGCCCTGTCCAACCGGGTTCTCTATGAGAAGAATGAGTTGACCAGACTGATGCATCGCCTTGAGTTGTCCAGCCCGTCCCGCAGAATTGAGGACTACCGCCGCCAGGTGGATGACCTTCTGACCGCCGCCACTGGCGCCGTCGTAAACCGTGTCCGTGATGCCCGCATACGGATAGAGCACATTATGGAGAAATTAGAACTTCTCTCGGTTAACAGAATCCTTGAGCGGGGTTTTTCCCTCGTCTGGAAGGACGGCAGGATTGTTCGTTCCGCCGGGGAGTTGAGTCCCTCGGAGGGCGTGCGGATTCAGTTTGCCGTCGGCGAGGCGGACGCCACAATAGAAAAAATTGAGTTAAACCCGGAGGGGAGCCAATGACAAAGCGCATTTTTGCCCTGAGTGCCGCATTTGTCCTGATTTTCGCCGGATGCAGTGAGGACAACGACAACAGCGAGAACGACAACAATCCGCCTCAGGAAAGCTCCTGTTTCCCTGTGGTGGTTGAGGAGTTCAGCCACACGGATTGTGTTCCCTGCGTCAATGTCTCCGATGCCGTGCAGACGGTGATGGAGAACTACGAGGAGGCGGGCGCCGTGCCGATTCTGATTGAGTTTCATCCCAAGCCT
>JAMOPH010000286.1 GCA_027064665.1 bacterium
TCGGAGACCAGCGGCGCAAAATGAGTGTTCTCGTCAACTAACACAAACGCAGTGCGGGCGAACTCAATGCCGGCGATTACGCCGTCCTGTTTCGCCACGATTTTGCCCTCGGCACAGGTTCCCGGCGGAAGAACAAGTGCGCTTGTGATATCGCCGCCGTCTATATCCGTCTCAAGTTCCGCCCGGACAAGGCGCTCTATGTATTCTCCCGTCAGCATCAGTAAAAAATAAATCATTCCGCCAAACAGGTGGCAACAAAAAACGCCATCCCGCCGGACAAATTTGATTGCAATGCGTGCAGAAAGACATATTTTATAGGGAAAACGCGAGGGGAGGGTATGTCCTATCTGGTTCTTGCGAGAAAATGGCGTCCGCAGACCTTTGAGGAGGTCATCGGGCAGGAGCACATAACGCGCACCCTTGCGCGGGCGATAGAGAACGGCAGGATAGCGCACGCGTATCTTTTCACGGGACCGCGCGGAGTTGGGAAGACCACCACGGCGCGCATAATCGCCAAGGCGCTCAACTGCCAGAGTTCGGATAAACCCACGCCTCATCCCTGCAATAAGTGCACCTCTTGCGTGGAGATAACCGAGGGGCGCTCGCCCGATGTCCTTGAAATTGACGGCGCCTCGCACCGCGGAATTGAAGATGCCCGCGAACTTCAGACAAATATCCAGTATGCGCCGGTGGGACGATATAAGGTGGTCATAATTGACGAGGTGCATATGCTCACCCGTGAGGCGTTCAATGCGCTCCTGAAAACCCTTGAGGAACCGCCGGCGAATGTGGTGTTTGTGTTCGCCACCACAGAGCCCGACAAGGTTCCGCTGACGATAATCTCCCGATGCCAGAGGTTTGATTTCCGCAGGGTGCCGCCGAAACTCATCGCACAGCACATCAAAAAAATCGCGGAAAAAGAGGGATTTGAAATCACCGACGAGGCGGCAGAATTTCTGGCAATCCGTGCCGACGGCGCCGTAAGAGATGCTCTTTCTATGCTTGACCAGATTTTCGCATTCCAGCCGAAGCGAATTGAACTTGACACGATAACAAACCTTTTAGGCGTGGTGCCGGTGCAGGCGTTTCAGAAAATTGCACTGACGGTGGGAAGCAAAAACCCCGCCGGGGCGCTCGCCGAACTTGAACACCTTTTAGACAGCGGCATAGACCCGGTTCAGGTGGCACGGGGACTGCTTGAGCATTTCCGCAACGCACTGATTGCCAAAACCGGCGCTATGGAAAAGGACTATCCAAACTTTGAACTCTACTCCCAGATTGCGGAGAAGTTCTCCCTGCAGGACCTTTTGAGAATTATGCGTGTTGTGGGCGATGCGTATATGCGGGTGCGCCGCAGCGACACGCCGAGATACATCCTTGAGGAAACTTTGATTTACCTTTCCCTGCTTGACGAGGTCAAAGACATCGCCGAACTGATAAAACTTGCGCAGTCCGGGGCGGCAGTCAGCGGGGGAACGCAGCCGAAAGCGGCAAGTTCGGGGGAACTTTTCAATCGCACGGCGGATGCCAAAAAACACATTGAAATTCCCAAGGATATCGCTCCCCAGCGGGAACAACTGCCCGATGACCCGGCGCAGAGATTTCTGGCGGTGTTAAGGGATATGCACAAGGCTCTCGCCACAGTTTTAGGGAAAACCGAAATCATACTTGACGACACCCGGCTTCTGGTAAAATTCTCCGAGGGGATGGAAAATGTGCGTGAGGAACTTCTTGCGAACTCGGCGCAGATGGACCTGATAAGGAAGGCGGCGATACTCGCCTTCGGTCCGGATATTGAGGTTGAACTGAGCAAGGGCGGCGAGGAAAGGAAATCCCCGGTGCGGGAGTCGGCGCCGGTGGACGGCAAAATCGCCCAAATCCTTGACCTCTTTGACGCCAAACTGGAGGAGTAAATGTTCGGTGGGGATTTTATGAAAAAAATCCGTCAGATGCAGGATGCGCTCGGCAACATTCAGGATGAACTTGAGAAAATCCGCGTGGAGTTTTCCGCCGGCGGGGATATGGTCACTGTGGTCCTCAACGGCAAAAAGGAACTGGTGGAGATAAAGTTATCGCCGGAGGTGGTCAATCCCGATGATGTGGAGATGCTTGAGGACCTCATCGTTGCGGCGTTCCGCGGCGCACAGCAGAAGGTTGACGAGAAGATAAAGGAGAAAATGGCAGAGATAGTCACCGACCTGGGAATCAACCCTGAGGATTTGCCCGGCGGTCTGCCCGTGTGATTAACCCTGCTCCTCGCCTGTGTCCTGAGGTTTTGCGCCCTGAGTTTGAGCCTTTTGCGCGGAACCGTCCTGCGGCGGCAAATCCTTAAAAATCTCCCGCAGTGCGCCGGCGGCACCAAGCGCCTCAGCGGATTCATAGGGAATAAACACCTTGCTCGCCCGCCCATCGGCGATTGCCCTGAGCGCCTCAAGATATTTTATCGCCACCAGTTGCGGCGTGGGTCTCCCCTTATGGATGGACTCAAACACCTTGATTATCGCCTCGGCTTCACCCTCTGCGATGGCAATCTTTTTGTATTTTTCTGCGTCGGCGACCTTGCGGATTGCCTCGGCATCACCCTCAGCCTTCAAAATCGCAGCCTGCTTGTGTCCCTCAGCCTTGAGAATTTCGGACTGTTTTACTCCCTCCGCCTCCAAAATTGCGGCTCGGCGGTCACGCTCCGCCTTCATCTGGCGGTGCATCGCCTGAGTGACATCGCCGGGGGGTTCAATCCTCTGCAGTTCCACCCTCGTCACACGAACTCCCCATTTGTCGGTCGCCTCATCAAGAATTGCCCTCAACTGCGAGTTTATCTTCTCACGGGAAGTCAGCGACTCGTCAAGTTGAAGGTCGCCGATTATGTTCCTGAGGTTGGTCTGGGCGAGTTTGGTCACCGCCACATAGAAATTTGCGACATTGTACAGGACTTTCACCGGGTCGGTGACCTCAAAATATATAACCGCATCCACGGTGACCACGACATTGTCCTTTGTGATGACCTCCTGCGGCGGGACATCAACCACCTGCTCACGCATATCAACCTTGCGCATCCGCTCAAATATGGGGATTATAATGCGCAGACCGGGGTTGACCGTGCGGGAATATCTGCCCAGAAACTCCACAACACCTCTCTCCCACGGGCGCACAATTCTAATCCCGCTCAGGACAATTATAACGACCAAACATACTAAAAAAGCCACTATAATACCCATACTGCCTCCTTATTATTCGTTATTTTCCCTGTGAACGACAAGATGAGTGCCCTCAATTGCATCTATAATAACCATCTCGCCGATTTTTATCTCCTCGTCGGCGGTGGCACACCACTGTTCCCCTTCAACCTTGACCATTCCCATATCCGGCGGGACAATGGAGCGAATCACCTTTGCCCTTTTACCGATAAGCCTTTCCGCACCGACACGAAGTCCCTGCCTTTCCTTTTTCTTTATAAACATCTGCGCCAGAAACACCGACACCAGCGAGACCCCTAAAAACAGCAAAATCTGCACCAGATGCCCCGCACCGAAAAACGCCGCAAATCCCGCAACTATCGCACCGAAACCAAACCACACTATCACAAATCCCGGCACAAAAATCTCCAGAACAATCAACACAACCCCGGCGATGAACCATATCATATGTTCCGGCATAATCACACCCCCTTCCATAAATTATACCCCACAAGGGGCAGTTTTATTCAATCATCCGATGGAATTTCTATCGTCATATTCCTCAAGTTCTTCGTGTCTTCTGCGAGGAGCAAAGGGGGATTCTGCCTCGGCACGGCGAATCATATTTTTCAGGACAATCCATAGCGCCAGAACCAGCGGCAAAACCAGAAGCGCCACCAGCGCACCCACCTTATGCGGAAGAATTTTTTCGCTCATTAAAAAGAAATCAAACAATCCGTGGGCGCCGGCGGCAAGAACCAGCCCGCCAATCGCAAGACTTTTTGCCACGGACGGATGAAATTTGCCTCGCCCAAGACCATATCCCCACAGGGCAGAAAACAGCATATGCGCCAGTGTTGAAAGGGGACCACGGATGAGGATAACAGCCGTGCCGTGCTGCATCATATAGAGGAAATTTTCCATCGAGGCGAACCCAAGTGCGGCGGCAGAGGCATAAACTATGCCATCCACCGGCTCGTCAAACTCCTTGGTGAAATATATTCCGAAAAGCACCACGCCGAATTTCGCCAGTTCCTCAAATATGCCGGCGACAAACCAACTTGTGGCAACCGTATCATAAATCGGACCCAATCCCCGGTCAACCTGCAGGAAATAGGAAACCCCAACCTCAATCATCGCCACGGGAAGCACCACAAACATCCCGCCGAGAAAAACTGTTATGACTTTCCCGATTGGCTCCGGCTCAAACTTATCGCTTTTGTAGATATACCACATCCACAGAATTCCCGGCAAAAGCGCCAAAATAAAGTTGATTATGCACATAAACTCCCCCTCAAATCCACAATAAAAATAGTTAGACCTTCCATTGGCTCCAAGAAAATAAAAGGGCATCCCCCAACCGGGATGCCCACAGCAAACCTGCGCATCGGTTCCCAATTATGTTATTATGTCCCCATATCCCAACTGGCGAGATACTTTTTCTGCTCCTCGGTCAGTTTATCAATTTCCACGCCCATAGTTTCCAGTTTGATTTCTGCGACCCAGCGGTCAATCTCCTCGGGGACATTGTGGACCGCCACCGGGAAATTGCCCTTGTTTTTAGCCACATACTCGCCGGTGAGTGCCTGAAGCGCAAAGGACATATCCATCACCGCGGCGGGATGCCCCTCGGCGGCGGCAAGATTGATGAGCCTTCCCTCGGCAAGAAGGAAAATAGAACGCCCATCGGGCAGAATATACTGGTCCACGAACGGGCGCACCTGCCGGCGGACCTCCTTTGCCATCTTCTCAAGACCGGGGATATCAATCTCCACATTGAAGTGCCCGGAGTTCGCCACGATGGCGCCGTCCTTCATTTTCTCAAAGTGCTCCGGACGAATCACATTTATATCGCCGGTGATGGTGCAGAAGATATCGCCCAGCGGGGCGGCTTTTTCCATCGGCATAACTTCAAAGCCGTCCATTTTGGCTTCCAGCGCCTTGATGGGGTCAACCTCGGTGACGATGACCCGGGCGCCGTGCCCCTTGGCACGCATCGCAAAACCTCTTCCGCACCAGCCATACCCCGCAACAACCACCGTCATCCCGGCGATGAGACGATTTGTGGCACGGATTATGCCGTCAAGTGTGGACTGCCCCGTGCCGTAGCGGTTGTCAAAAAGGTGCTTGGTCATCGCATCGTTGATGGCGAAAACCGGGAATAGAAGTTTTCCCTGCTTTTCCAGCGCCTTGAGGCGAATCACGCCGGTGGTTGTCTCCTCCATAGAGCCCCAGATGTTTTTCGCCTTTGTGTCGGCGTATTTCTCGTGCAGGGTGGCGACCAGATCGGCGCCGTCGTCGTGGGTGATTTTCGGGTCAAACTCAAGGCAGGCTTCAATGTGCTGATAGTATGTGTCGGTGTCCTCGCCCTTGATGGCAAAGACCGAAATTCCATAGTGATGAACCAGCGCGGCGGCGACATCATCCTGCGTGGAGAGCGGATTTGAAGCGCACAGGCGGACATTCGCCCCGCCGGCGGCAAGAGTCCTCACAAGATTCGCCGTCTCGGTGGTCACATGAAGGCAGGCGGCGACATTTATCCCCTCCAGGGGCTTTTCCCTCTCAAACCTCTCACGAATCTTGCGCAGGACGGGCATATCTCTTTCCGCCCACTCAATCCTTTTCACCCCCATTTCAACAAGTGATGGGTCTTTGATGTCGTGCGGTATCATATCTCCTCCTTGGGTTGATTTTTGTCAGTAAATTTGCAAATTAGCACCAGATTTCACATTCGCAAGAAAAATCATTCGTCCTCCGGCGGCAGGCATTCAAGCGATTTTTCCGCCGGAATTATCCTCGTGCCGAAGGGCTCGCACAGGCAGGAAAAATACCCCGCAAGCGAATCCGCATCGGCAAGATGAGGCTGGGCGAATTTTTTTAGTGTCTGGATGGGAATCAACTCCACGGAATTGACAAAGTCATCACAAAAAGTTATTTTCGCCAGCGCCCCGATGTTGCCGAGGGTGTCGTGCTGGTCAAATATCAAATTGCCCAGAGAATAGATTACAACGCCGCCGTGATAGAACTCCACGCCCTGAAGTCTGTGGGGATGAGAACCCACAACGACTTTCGCCCCGGCATCAATGAATTTGTGGGCAAGTTCCCTCTGCCGCCGGGAAGGATATTGTTGATATTCCCATCCCCAGTGTTCAAACACGATAACATTTGCGCCGATTTGGGCGAGTGCCTCAATCAGCGCGACTGCTGTGGACTCGCCCTCGGGAATCCAGGTGGGGGCACAGCCGGGATGTTCTTTCCCCCAGTAGCCGGATTTCGTGTCGTTGAGCGCCAGTATCACAAACCAATGCCCCTTTATCCAGAAGGATTGCGGGCGGAAAAACTCCGTCCAGTTGGCGCCTGCCCCCATCGGGATTATTCCAGCGAATTTGAGTGAGTCAACGGTCTCCACCACGCCGGCGCTGAAATAATCAAAAATGTGGTTGTTGGCGAGACTGACCGCATCAATTCCAGCCCACAGCAAGCCCTTTCGCACCGCAGGGTCTGCCCGAAAGACATATTTTTTGTTCACCGCCCGGGTCTGCGTGCCGACGGTTGTCTCAAGATTGACCACCGCAAGGTCAGCCCGGCGAAGGATATCGGCGATTCCCTCAAAGGGGTAGTTCACGCCATACTGGCGAATCGCCTTTCCCACATTGCGGGCGAGCATAACATCCCCGCCGAATATCAGTGTGATTGTGTCGGCGGGGGCGAACCACTGCGGGAAAGACAGCGCGGAACTTAAAAAGAGGCAGGCTATCAAAAGCCCGCCCCTTGCAAAAGTGAAGGTCCTATTTCCCATTACTGCCGGCGGAATTTACTTTTTATCTGTCAGGGCGGCGATACCGGGAAGTTCTTTGCCCTCCATAAACTTCAGCGATGCGCCACCACCTGTGGAGACATGTGTCATCTGGTCAGCCAGACCGAATTTTTTAGCCGCCGCAGCGGAATCGCCACCACCGACGACAGCGATATCCCCCCGCTGGGCAACTTCAGCCATAGTCTCCAGAACCGCCCGGGTGCCCTCGGCGAACCTGTCTATCTCAAACACCCCCATAGGACCGTTGAGGAAAACACTTTTGGCTTCAAGAATCGCCCCCTGATACAGTTGAATCGTGCTCTGACCGATATCCACTCCGATGGCATCGGGCGGAATTCTGTCGTAGGGCACAGTTTTCACATTGGCATCCTCATCCATCTGGTCAGCCACCAGAATGTCCACGGGGAGCATCATTTTCCCGCCGGTCTCCTCGGATTTCAGCCAGGTCTTCATAGCGACATCCAGCATATCCTCCTCAACGATGGATTTTCCGATATCAAGCCCGAGCGCAGCGAAGAATGTGTAGCACATTCCGCCACCGATAAGGAGTTTATCCACACGGGGAAGGAGATTTTCCAGCACATTTATTTTGGTTGACACCTTTGCACCGCCGACCACCGCAACGAACGGGCGGGGCGGGTTCTCCAGAAGCGTTCCCAGATACTTCACCTCTTTTGCCACAAGATAGCCGGCGCAGGCAGGCTGAAGTATTTTGGGCACACCCACCACCGATGCGTGGGCACGATGACACACCGCAAAGGCATCGTTGACATAGGCATCACCGTGCTTTGCCAACTGTTTCGCAAATTCGGGGTCGTTGTCAGTTTCACCCTTGTGGAAACGCAGGTTTTCCAGCATAACCACTTCACCGGGGTTGAGGGATTTTGTCACCTTCTCCACCTCGGGACCCACACAGTCCGGAAGGAACCTGACTTTTTTCCCCAGAAGTTCTGAAAGGCGCTCGGCGACAGGTTTGAGGGAAAGTTCGGGCACAACCTTGCCCTTTGGTCTCCCCAGATGGGACATCAACACAACCGAGGCGCCATCAGAAAGGAGTTTCTTCAAAGTGGGCAGGGTAGCCACAATCCTTGTGTCATCGGTTATCCTGCCGTCCTCCATAGGGACATTGTAATCAACCCTTACGAGCACCCGCTTTCCCTTGAATTTCACATCATCTATGGTCATTTTGCGCATAGTAAAATCCCTCCCGCAAATCGTATGAGATTTGCAAATTATCCACCAAACAGCGGTGTGCAAGAAAAATTTTGCCCTCACATCAGTTTGAGCATATCAACCATTCTGTTGGAGAATCCGAACTCGTTGTCATACCAGGACAGAATCTTTGCAAATCTCCCCTTCTCGCCGAGGACGAAGGTGGAGAGAGCATCAAACACCGAGGAATGAGGGTTACCGATGATGTCGGTGGAGACAATCGGGTCCTCAACATACTGGAGAATTCCCGCCATATCGGTCTCGGCGGCTTTTTTGAACACACGGTTTATCTCCTCGGCGGTGACTTCGGTCTTAAGTTCCACATTCAGGTCCACAATTGAGGCATCGGGCACGGGAACCCGCATAGAGATAGCATAAAATCTGCCTTTCAGTTCGGGATAAATCATCTGCGCCGTCTTGTAGGAACCAGTGGTGGTCGGGATAATGGACATCCCAGCCGCTCTGGCACGGCGGAAATCCTTTTTGTGGGGCAGGTCCAGAATCCTCTGGTCGTTGGTGTATGCGTGGACGGTGGTCATCAGGGCGTTCTCAATTCCGAAGTTGTCCATCAGCACCTTGACCAGAGGCACCAGCGCATTGGTGGTGCAGGAGCCTATGGAGATGATGGTATGCATCTGCGGGTCGTAGTCCTTCTCGTTGACGCCGATGATAAAAGTTCCGTCGGCATCGCTGGAGGGCGCAGAGATAAGGACTTTTTGGGCGCCTGCTGTGATATGCTGCATCGCCTGTTCCCTCTTGCGGAAAAGCCCGGTGGATTCCACGACAATGTCAACGGAGTGGTCGCCCCAGGGGATTTCCGCCGGAGTTTTTATCGCATAGACCGGAATCTCAACGCCATCCACGATGATTGATTTATCGGTGTGGGAAACCTCGTGGTCCCAGACTCCGTGGACGGAATCGTATTTGAGCAGATACGCCAGCATCTGAGGGGTGGTGATATCATTGATGGCGACGAACTCAAGTTCGGGGTCTCCCCAGCCGATTCTGAACACCAACCGACCAATCCTCCCGAATCCATTGATGGCTATTCTTTTTGCCATTTTTCACCTCCCAAGGTGTGATTTTTCCAAAGAACCGGAATTTGTTTGAAAATATAAAAATCTTGATGCCAGTCCCAAAAGAATTTTGACCTCAAGAAAAAACTTTTTCAAGAACGATGGCAAGTTGCCCCATAGTAAAAGGCTTTTGAAGAATATAGCGAACACCGGCATCAATAAGTTCCTCCACAGTCTCAATTTGAGTGTATGCGGTCGCAACGATCACGGGCACAGAGGGGTCAATTTCCATAATTTTTCTGTAAACCACTTCGCCCCCGGTTTCCTTCAGAATCATATCAAGAATCACCGCATCCGGACGAACTTTGCCGAAAAGACTCACCCCCTCCTGAGCATTAGATGCCACAATAGGCTCATAGCCAAGAGAATCAAGCATATTCACAAGGGCTTTTTGAACATCCTCATCATCCTCAATAACAAGGACAGTTTTGGGAGAATGGACTTTTGGGGGCACCCTGTATGCCTCAAAACTTTTTTCTGCAACCTCCGCCATAGGGAAAAACAAAGACACCGTGGTTCCAACTCCCTCTTCGCTTTTGATATCTATGGTTCCGCCGTGATGTCTTATTGACGAGAGCGCAACC
>JAMOPH010000287.1 GCA_027064665.1 bacterium
AGCGAGAACAAATCGCCGATGGAGACGATTATTTTGCTTTTAGCGAGGGATTGCAAATCAAAGTTGTTCTTGAAACTGGCGACCACATAGTCCTCGGGATATATGAGCGAGACCCATCGGGTTCCCCATTTCTGGGCGAGTTTAGCCACTGCATAGGTTTCCTCAAGGGTCAGACTTCCGGAGAGGAAAAATGCGGTTTTGGTTTTGTCCACCTCGGCGAGGCGGGATTTGATGAACTCAAAAGCCTCGGCGGTTTTGACAGTATCCTCACCCACTTTTGGGTATGCGGTTCTTTTGGCGTGCTGGACGAGTTCAACGCAGAAATTTCCCCGGGGACAAATTCGCTTCTGGGAGAAATAGTGAGGACGCACCAGATTCTGAACGCCGAAGTGAACGGACTCAAAACTTCTCTCCCCCGAAAGACCAAACATATCCTGCATTGAGCAGAAATGACAGGTTATGTTGTGAGTGCCCATATATCCCTCGCTTTTGGTCTGTGAGATTGCTACATTTTTCACAGGGTTAAGAAATAATTGCGGGCAATTTCTTGTCAAGGAAAAAATGCGACTTTTTTCACAACATTTTCTATGACTGCCCCAGACTCCCTCACATTTTTGAAACGAAATCAATATAACAATTTTTGTATATTGTGAAGATTTTATCAATCCAAAAATTGTTTTTGCATTCTCGTTTTCACTAAAAAATAATATGAATTGTGTGATGAGTGCAAACCCAAACAAAGGAGGAGCAATGCCTTACCTCAAGCACCTGTCCGACGAGGAAGTGAGCAGTTTCGTGAAGAAACTCTACAAGAAGGTTGAAGCAGGACTGGGCAAGGTCCCGATGCTGTATAGGGCGATGGCGAACTCTGAGGATGTTTTTGAGGCTTTCCTGCATTTTAACGGCGCCCTCGGCAATGTGGAAATCGGTCCCAAACTGGTTAAAGCGGTAATTCTGCGCACCTCGCAACTCAACGACTGCCAGTATTGTCTCCGTGCCCACACTCAGATGGCAAAGGACGCCAACCTTATGACCGACGAGGAAATCATCAACTGCCGCAAGGGACTCGGCTGGGACGAAAAATCCAAAACCGCTCTGGAATTTGTCACTAAGGTGGTGACCAACAAGGGGTTCGTCTCCCAGGAGGACATTGACAGGATGCACCAGATGGGATTCTCGGACAAAAACATCGTGGAGATTCTGGGGGCAATTGTGGTCGCCACCACCACCAACTATCTCGCCCACATCGCGGACACTCCGCCCGACTATCCTGAAGTCCCGCCGATTGACTGAATCTTGCGCAAATGCGGATAATATCCGGAGCCGTCCTGCGGGGCGGCTCCTTTTGTTTTTCCTCAATACCAGAAAATCAGGACATCATCGCCGACCCGATGGATTCTGTCGGGCTTCGGGGAGATTTCTTTTGGCACCCGCCGGGCAGGGAACTGCAGAACCACAATTATCCCCTCGCCCTTGATTGACACGAAATCCTCAACAGCGTGAAGAACCTTGGGCAGGTACTCGTCAATATACGGCGGCGAGGCGAAAATTATGGTGCCGTACTCCACCGTTCCCACATCAAGCCAGACGAGGGCGTCGCCGCAGACGATATCCCACGGATAATTCGCCATTCCCGCAGAGACGAGGTTGCCCTCAATTATTTTGCAGTTTTTAGCGGATTTTTCCACGAATATGACGGGGTTGGCGCCGCGGGAGAGCGCCTCAATTCCCACGGTGCCGGCGCCGGCGAAAAGGTCAACGAAGGCGAGGTCCTCAATATCGCCTAAAATCTCAAAAAACGCCCGGCGAAGTTTTGCCGGTGTGGGGCGCACTTTCGGCGGAACCCGCTGAATCAAACGCCCTCTGGCTCGCCCTCCTGTTATTCTGATACCTCCCATAGGATTTCGCCACCGAGCCCGATTATCGTTTTCAAAAGTTCGCCCGTTCCAAATGCCTCATCTCCTTCTCCCGAATCAGCGGGAAACAGTGACCGTGCCGTCGCACAGAATTTCGCCTTCGGATTCAATCACATAAGGGTAAACCCCCTGCGGCACGGGATTTCCAGCATTGTCTCTACCGTCCCAGCGGGAATCCTCCTTTGCCTTGCGACCACGGGCGACCTCAAGAGTTCTGACCAGCACATTTCTGACATCGTAAATTTTTATGGTGGCGTCCCTCACGCCAAGCCCGGGGAACACAAACTGGCAGTAGTCGTTCACGCCGTCGCCGTTGGGAGTGAACGGATTGGGCTGACGGGAACACATCTCATAGCGCATAACATAAAATGTCCAGCAAGTATCGGTATAATTGGGGCAACAGGAACATCTATAATTGAGTATCCTGTCAACGATATGCACGCAGACATCCACGACGGCATCGGGCGGGAAATCCGCCTCGGCTGAGAGCGCCCCATAGACAGTGTCAGAAAATCCCCGATTGTTCACCGACCAGGTGATATAGGTAGCCGGGATAAAACCACACTCGGCGGCGCCCCACATACCCAGCGACTGGTCATAGTCCAGCCATATCCCCGACTCGTAGTCGGCGGCATCAACCCCGAAGGAAAAATGTGGAAGCGCAACGACAGTATCCTGCGGTGGATATAAATCCAAAATCCTTGGCGGCTGATTATCCACAACAAATAACCCGCCTGCTCCCGCATAAACCACCGCACAGAACAAAACCCCCAGGATACCCTTAAACCTGCCCATTTTCAGGACCTTTTTTCAATTTCCCGCTTTATTCTGTCCACAAATTCCTCAAGGGGCATCTGTCCCAGATCGCCCTCGCCGTGCCGCCTGACCGAGACCGTTTCGGTCTCCTGCTCCTTTGCGCCGACTATGAGCATATACGGGATTTTCATCGTCTCCGCCGCACGAATCTTGTATCCTATCCGCTCACTGGAATCGTCCAGTTCAACGCGGATATCCTCGGCGAACAGACTGTCAAAGACCTGGCGGGCGTAATCAATGTATTTTTCGCTCACCGGGAGAACCGCAACCTGCGTGGGAGCAATCCAGACGGGGAAATTCCCGCCGGTGAACTCAAGCAGTGTGGCGAAAAACCTCTCCATTGACCCGAACAGCGCGCGATGAATCATATACGGGCGCTTGAAAGTGCCATCGGCGGCGACATAGGTCATATCAAACCGCTCGGGGAGATTGAAGTCAAACTGGATGGTGGAAAGTTGCCATTCGCGGTTGAGGGCATCGCGGAGTTTTATGTCAATTTTGGGACCGTAGAATGCGCCGCCGCCCTCGTCAATGTCGTAGTCAATGCCCTCGCGCTCAACGGCTTTTCTGAGCGAATTCTGGGCAAGTTCCCACATTTCCGGCTCGCCCACAGATTTCCCCTCCGGGCGCGTGGAAATGTAGATGTGGAAATCCTCAAACCCGAAACTGCGGAGCATATACAGGGAAAACCGCAGGACCTCAAGGATTTCGTCCTCAACCTGGTCGTCGCGGCAGATGATGTGGGCGTCATCCTGCGTGAACCCGCGGACCCTCAAAAGCCCGTGCAGAACCCCGGACCGCTCGTAGCGATAGACCGTGCCAAGTTCCGCCCAGCGCAGGGGAAGTTCGCGGTAGGAATAGCGCCTGCGCTTGTATATCTTTATGTGAAACGGGCAGTTCATCGGCTTGACATAGTATCCCTGACCCTCAACCTCCATCCGGGGGAACATATTTTCGCGGTAGAAATCCAGATGACCGCTGGTCTGCCAGAGTATCTCGCGCCCGATGTGGGGCGTGCGAACCAACTGATATCCGTTGCGGAGATGTTCTTTCCGCCAGAAATCCTCAATGATTTGGAGAATCATTGCGCCGCGGGGGGTCCAAAGCACAAGCCCCGGACCGACCTCGTTGTCTATCAGGAACAAATCAAGTTGCTTTCCGAGCCGACGATGGTCGCGCTTTTCCGCCTCCTCGCGCCATTTGAGGTATTCCTCCAGTTGGGACTTTTTCGGGAACGAGATTCCGTAAATCCGCTGAAGCATCGGGTTTCTCTCGTCTCCGCGCCAGTATGCCCCCGCCACAGAGAGGAGTTTGAAATATTTTATGTATCCCGACGACGGCAGGTGAGGACCACGGCATAAATCAATGAAATCGCCTACCTGATAAATAGATACAACTTCATCTTCAGGTATATCTTCAAGCAATTCCAGTTTATAATTTTCCCCCATAGACTTAAACAATTCATAAGCCTCCTGACGGCTGACCTCCTTCCTTATAAAAGGCAGGTCGGATTTGACAAGTTCTGCCATCCTCGCCTCAATTCTGGCGAGGTCATCGGGAGTGAAGGGCTCGGGCTTGTCAAAATCGTAATAAAAGCCCATATCAATCGCCGGACCGATGGTGACCTTGACCTCGGGGAAAATGTCCTTTACGGCGTGCGCCATAATGTGGGCGGTGGAATGCCAGAAAGTCTGGCGCCCCTCGGGGTCGTCAAATTTTTTGATTTCCACCGAGACAGGCTCATCCTTTTCAGGAAGCGGACGAGTGAGGTCCCACAGTTTGCCATCAACCACAGCGACAACGGCTTCTTTGGCAAGCCGGGGCGAAATTGATTTTGCCACATCCATCGGCGTGGCACCTGGGGCGACCTCAATTATGCTTCCATCGGGCAGTTTGACTTTCATACACCTCTCCTTTTTGGAAGAAATTTAACAGACATACTGCAAAATGGCAATCCTCAAATTTTCTACTTTTTACTTGTGCCTGGTTGAGGCAACAGAGGGTTTGGAAGACAGGAACATCTTGAAGAAAAACGAGATTTTTTCCCTCAAAGTTCTTTCGGCATAGCAGGAGGCGGTGCAGTTGAGTTTACAGTTCACACTGATTTTTCTTATCCGCCTTGCGACCTCGCCCTGCCAGATTTCCCTTATGGACTGGTCCTTTATAGTTCCGATGTCGCCATAGATTTTTCTGAGGGGGGAACAGAAATGCGCCGAGCCATCAGGGCGAAATGCCAAAAGCCTCATCCCGACACGGCAGTGGGTGCGTCTTTGGATTGGCTCCCGCTTGAAATGCTTTATCCACATTCTCATCTGGCGCTCGGAATTCGCTATTGGATATCCCTCTGACTTCATAGCGATAAGTGTCTCCACCGTGTTCCGGAGAAGTTCAATGTCGTTTATCCACATCTGGTTGGTTTCCTCGGTGTTTATGTTCAGCGGCTGGATATTGACCACATTGGCACCCCATTCAACCGCATCGGCGACGAGTTTGGGCATATCAGCGACATTTTTGGCGTGAAGAGTGGGCTTCACAGAGATTGTAAGTTTGTGCCCCTGCCTTTCAGCCTCCCGGCGAAGATAACCAATCCCCTCAACGGCACGCCTGAATATGCCGGGCTTTCCCCTCAGTTCATCGTGAATTTCCGGCACAGGGGAATCTATGGAGATGTTGACATTATTCAATCCAGCACTAACCAGTTCTGCGGCAAGTTTTTCGTTGATAAGTTCTCCATTGCTCACAATTCCAGCGGAGACGCCGTTCTCACCGCACCAGCGCAAAATGTCCAGAATGTCCTCTTTGAGCAGAGGCTCCCCGCCGGTAAACTGGATATGATACCCGGGGGCAAATTCCTTCAACTCTTTTAAAGCCTTTATCCACACCTCAGCCGGCAGTTCATTCTGGGGATTTTTAATCCTCCAGTAATGGCACATTGCACACCGGGCAGTGCAGCGCTCCGTGATGATAACATAGACCTGAACCGGACGGGTAAAATCTATCCCGGTTGAAATGTATATCCGCTCTGCCAGTTCCTGCCGGGCATTAGCCAGAGCAACCTTTAGCGCTTTCTTTAGCACCCGAAGTTTCATAGATTTTACTATGTGGAATAGCGGGGAAAAAGTCAAGTAATTTCGTATGTTCCCTACCGTGCCAAAACCGAACAACTTCCCCACCGACGAAATGCTTTTTAAAATTTGGTAAAAAAATCCTTGACAGGGGTGGGCAGGCTGCACAAGATTTATTGATGTATGGGAAGAATGCTAAAATTTTTATAGCCAATCTCGGATGTCCGAAGAACGAGGTTGACGGGGAAGTATGGGTTGGCAAACTCACCGCTGCGGGGTTTGAAATCACCCACAACCCACAGGAGGCAGATTATTTTTTTGTGAATTCCTGCGCCTTCATTGAGGATGCCCGCCGTGAATCCGCCGAAGTAATCAGGCAGTTGGGGAGAATAAAACAGAAAAATGGTTCTAAAAAACTTTTTATAGTTGGATGCTGGGCGCAGAAAGAGGGCGAAAAACTTTTAGAAAAATTCCCTTTTGTGGACGGTGTACTGGGAAATTTGGACATTCAAAGCGCCTGCAAACATTTTATAAACAATCTAAACTCAGGTAATAAACTTCTCTATGTCCCGGACGATCCCGGAATGTGGTATCCAGTCGGAGAAGTTTTACCCAGAACTTATCCATATGCATATATAAAAATCGCTGATGGATGCGATAATTTTTGCTCTTACTGCATTCTTCCGCAGATAAAACACCGTTTTAGAAGCACTCCGATTGAACATATAATAGACCGAGCAAGATTTTTGGTGGAGCACAATTATAAGGAACTCGTTCTGGTGGCGCAGGAAACCAGCAGATATGGTCAAGACCTCGGAGATGGAACCAATCTTATTACACTTCTGGAAAAACTTAACCAGATAGAAGGCGATTTTATAATCCGAGTCCTATATCTTCACCCTCTCAGAGTTACCAAAGAGTTAATAGATGCCATTGCATCGTTGCCAAAAGTCACAAATTATCTTGATATACCGCTCCAACACTACGATTCCGACATTCTCAGCGCTATGAACCGGGGATATGACTCCGACTACATTGAGAAAATGCTTGAGATGATAAAATCATCCGGCGCAGAATTCACTCTCAGAACCACATTTATAACCGGATTCCCCGGAGAAACCGACCAGCAGTTTGAAAATCTGCTCAACTTCGTCTCACGGGGAGAATTCACCCATATGGGTGTATTCCAGTATTCACCCGAGCCCGGAACGCCGGCGGCAGAGATGCCCAACAGAGTTTCCCCCGAAATCGCCTCCCTGCGTAAAGAACTCCTTGAGATGACTCAGGACCAGATTTCCTTTGACCGCAACAGAGCCCTTGAGAACAAAATAACCTCAGCGCTTGTGGAGTCGCACACTCTCCGTGAAGACATTTCCATCGCAAGGATGGAGCAGGACGCCCCGGAAATTGACCGGCACATAAGAGTTCAGGGGCTCAAGCCCGTGGGAGAGTGGATTCGTGTCAGAATTATAAAAGCCCTGCCGCACGAGTTTCTGGGAATAATGGAAGAGTAAATTTCCCCCGCCCTTTGATGGACACAGATTGGCTGCCCGCGCCATCTGCAAATTTTCATCTACCTGACGATGAGAATTTTTCCTTTCAGAATCCCCTGCTCCGATGGCGCAACAATTGAATACACCCCCGGCGCAACAGGTTCCCCGGCGGAATTTCTGCCATCCCACATAATGAATCCATCGTGCCCCTTCCAGTAGTGGGCAATTTCCCTAATCAGATTTCCTGCGGAGTCATATATCAGCAATGGCGCATCGTAGGGGATATTCCCAACATAGATGGGCGGAAGTATGCCCCTTTGAGCAACCGCCGGGTTGGGATAAATCACCAGACTGTCGGGGGCGAAATCTGCGCTGTAGGGCGTGCGCAGAAGCACAAGCCCATCGTTGAAACCAAACCACACATTTCCGCTTTTGCCATCGGTATAGACACCGCCCATAATGCTTGCGCTTATTATGCCAACGGCATCGTCCAAAAGCGGCGTTCTATCAGCGAGGGGCGCATCATCGGAATGGAAGGATTTAAAAGTGGAAAAGTAGCCATCACCGGTGAGCAGCGCGGCACCGTCAAGGGTGCCAATCCACAAATTGCCCATAGAATCTGCGGCAAGAGAAACCACGGTGGCAGAAAGTTCCTCCGGCATAGACACCTCGGTCACATATCCGCCCGGGTCCCAGTATGCCAAGCCATCCCCCGTGCCGAACCAAACCCTGCCGTCGGGGGTAATCGCTGTGGCATTGACCTCATCGCTGGGCAACAGCCCCACCAAGGATACAGCGTAATCATCTGATTTGTCCGCAATTGTGCCCTGATGGTATATGACTGCGGCGCCGTATGCCGTTGCAACAGCAACTTTGTCCCAGTCGCAGGCGATAGCCCGAACCGCCTTGTGAGGCACTCCGTCGGACAAACCGAAAACAACAGCGCCGTAAGGGTCATCATACTTGTCGGGGGTCCACACCTTTATCGGCTTGTTGTCGTTGGATTGATACGACACAACCCAGAGGTTGCCCGCCGGGTCAAGGCGGAAGCGATTGGCGATTGTGTAATACGGCGCAGAGCCGGATGTCGCAAGACAACTGGTGGTGTCGTTCCATATCTCCACCGTAAAATCGGGGTATATTTTAAGTATCCCGCGACCGTAACTGCCGAGCCATATAGTGCCATCCGAAGTTATAACTCCGGACTTAATACGCCAGAAAAGGTCCCTCACGGCATTGATGACGGAAGTATCCACGGTGGAATATATGTGAGAGTAGAGCGTATAATAATCTAAAAACTCCCATTTCCCGCCGGAATATATATTTAATGCAGCGCCATCGGTAGTTACGAAAACCGTATCGCCCAGAAAGGTCTCATCAGAGATGGATGAGCCGAAAATCGTGTTGAAGAACTCCACATAGGAGGTATCCGCAAGAACTCCAAGCCCGTAGAAAGTGGCAAGATAATTTATCCCCCCGACTGAGACCATATCCTTCGCGCCACCACGGGGAGCATTCAGCACAATAGTATGCATTCTATTGTCGTCCGGGGAATAGAAAAAGATTCCGTCCTTATACATAATCCAGAGGGTGTCGTTGGCATCAACCACATCGTAGAGGGGATGTCTGACGAACCGCGCCGCCAGAGGCTTTTTGTGAATTTCGCCGTCGGCGAAGTAGAACAGGACAGCAGAGGCGTCAGACTGGGAGGACAGAACCCACAGGGTATCGTGGTGGACGCCCAGAGCCTCAGCTCCGCGGGACAACACCGTGCCAGAGGTCAGCGTGTCCACTACGGCGGCGGTGTCCCAGGTTGAAGGGAAGGTCAACTCCGCATCAACAGGGGCGAAAGCCACCCCGTATTCTGTGGCGACAAAGACTGTATCGTGCAGAAATTCTATATCTGCTGCGCCTGTCTGAGCGGGTAAATCGGCAAAATGCTCTACAAAATCTTTGAACTGAACCACCGAAAAACTTTCCGGCACGGGGTTAGCCCTTATAATCCCCCTGTCCGTGGCAATCCATAGGGCACCGGCGTGATATTTTATCTTGGAGAGGGAATAGAAATTCTCCGCAAGTTCGCCGGCGGTTTTCCATTTACCGTCTGCAAACACCCCCACATACCCGTCGCGGGACACATACCACACTCTCCCCTCATCATCAACGCACAAAGATGGCACCGACATCCCGCCCAAACCGTCAACAGTGGTGTATATTCTGTATTCGCCGTCAAGGTCAAATTGGACCACGCCGCCCTCGGTGCCAAGCCACAGATACCGCCCATCATACACGATGCAGTTTGTGTTGTTTGCGTCGCCGAGCACCTCCCAGTTGCCCACAAATCCGCCGAACGCCGCTGAAAAAATCCACACGCTCACGGCTATAACAGCCTTCGCCCTCAATTTCGCTCCTCTCCTATTATTTTTCCGTCCCTTAGGTGGATTATTCTGTGAGAGTGCCTTGCAATTTCCGGGTCGTGGGTGACAAGTATTACCGTTTTGCCCTCCCGGTTGAGGGAGTCAAGGATTTTCATAATTTCGGCGCCGGTTTTGGTGTCAAGGTTGC
>JAMOPH010000288.1 GCA_027064665.1 bacterium
GGCAAGGTGGTTTCCTACGAGGCGGACAAGCGATTCTACGAACTTTCGCGGAAAAATGTCGCCGCCGCGGGTCTGGCTGATTTTGTGGAAATCCACCACCGCGACCTTGCCGACGGAATTGACGGCTCCCCCTACGACGCGATGTTCGTGGATTTGCGCCATCCGTGGGAATATCTGGAAATCCTCTGGCAGGGGCTTGACGGCGGCGCACCGATTGCCTTTGTCCTGCCCACCGCAAACCAGATTATCCAACTTTTAGGTGCGATTGAACAGCACGGCGGATTTGTGGATGTCCAGGTGCTGGAGTTTCTGATGCGCTTCTACAAGACCGTCCCCGAGCGCCTTCGCCCCGAGGACAGGATGGTCGCCCACACGACATTTATAATAACCGCGAGGAAGGTGGTGCCCGATGGGAAAGATTGAGTTGGTTTTTGAGGATTTGCCCGAGGTGTCCGGCGAGTGCCTTTTGATTTTTCCCTTTGAGTCCGACTCTGCGCGATATATTGAGCGCACCGGAATTGCTGTGGTGGGATGGCAGATGGTCGCCCTCAAGTCCTTCGTCCGCAGGGCGTTTTTTGAGTTGTATCCGCAGATGAGGATTATCTCGCCGGCGGAGAGGTTCGCCGTTGTCCACAGGATTCTTCTGGACAGCGATTTCCTCGCCGACAAAAAATACCTTGAGCGCACCGGCAAAATCGCTGTGGCGGAATCGCTCGTGGAACTTTTCGTGATGCTTGATGAGAGCGGGATTTTCTCCCCCGAGCAGATTGAGCAGGTGAGCCAGAGGTCCAACTCGGAGCGAACCCGCCAGGCGCTGGAACTTTATGAGGCATTCCGCAAGGACCTTGCCGCACGCGGTCTGGTCACAGCGGGCGAAAGTTATGTGAAAATTGCCGGGGCACTGCGGGAGGGAAAAACTCCCTCGCCACTGCGCGGCAAAAAAAGGATTGTGTTCGCAAACTTTCTTGAGTTTTCGGTGCCGCAGCAGGAATTTATTCGGGCGCTGGCGGAAAAGTTTGATGTGGAGATAAGTTTTCCGCTGTCTGCGGGGCACTATCCGAGCCAGTGGCGGGGACCTCTGGGTCGTCTGGCGAGGGCGCTTGGAGTTCGCGCCGATTTTCCCAAGCGCGCCGATGGGCACTGGCTTGCCGCCGCCCTTGACGGAAACCCAGAACCGGCAAGGTCTGCCCTTGCCATTGAAAACGAATTTCCCGATGCCGCCATAGCGAAATTTCCGGACCCCGCCCGCGAGGTGGAATTTGTGGCGCGCGCCGCAAAATACCTTATGTCCGCAAAAAATATCCCGCCCTCGGAGATATTTGTGATCACTCCCAACCCGGACAGGTATCTGCCGCTGATGTCCGCGCTTTTTGAGGAGATGGGAATACCGCTTGATGTCTCCGGAAGCACCGGCGCACAGGTGGTGGCACCGCAGAGTCTTTTGTTCCTTTTGCTTGATGCGGTGTTCTCAAAATGGCGCAGACAGGAAACTCTGGCTTTCCTGTCGCATCCGGCGATGAGGGTGGCGCTTGAGCGTATGGGCACATCCTACGACGAGGTCCGCCCGCTGACCTACACCAAGCGGCTGGTCAGTCTGGATGAGTGGAAAAAACTCGTTGATGACGGACATTTTGGCAAAGTCGCCGGGATGCTGGTGAAACTTGATGAGATTTTAGGCAAAAAGCCCGCCGGCGTGGAGGAGACTTTAGAAAAAATCGGCGAGACCGTGGATGTTGAGGGCATCCTGCGGAATCTTGACTCCAGAAGGCGTCAGTATTTCCTCGCCCAGTGGCACCAGTTGACAGACACCGCCCGTATGCTGGATTCCGGCTACGGC
>JAMOPH010000289.1 GCA_027064665.1 bacterium
CATCGTCCGAGGGCAATGTGACATACTTGGGGAAATAGGCGTTGAATGCCTGAATCGCCCCCAGATATGTGGGTCTTGCGGTGACCACGGAATCGCCCCAGTCCAGGAACACGCGCCCGCACATATCCAGACCCTGCTGGGAACCGGCGGTTATCATAATTTCATCGGGGGAGACCTTGATGCCGAATTTTTCCATCCTCTGCGCGATGAACTCCCTCAGCGGCGGGTATCCCTCGGTGGTGGAGTATTGAAGCGCATTCTCGCCCTGCTCGCGGATAACCTTTTGCGCCGCCTCTGCCAGTTCCTCTTTCGGGAAAAGTTCCGGGGCGGGAAGCCCTCCGCCGAACGAAATTATCCCCGGCTTTTGAGTTATCTTGAGGGTTTCGCGGATGACCGAGGACTTCATCATAATTGCGCGGCGGGAATAATGCCACATCTCGTTCATTTTTGCCTCCCGGGTATGATTTGGTCAGTAAAAAATAATGCCTTATCCCGCCGCAGACAACCCTTTTTCGCCTCAAATTGTGCTTTTGTGTTTCGCCGGGGCATTGCTCTTTCCGCTTTGGTATCCGCAGGTTATTTTTATAAAAAACTCTGGACGAAGGAACAAATTAGAGTTATCAAAAATTGTGCGGTGTGATTTTCCGCTAAATTTTATATTTTGGGAGGCAAAATGAACGATTTGGAGCGCATTGGAGAATTTGTCAAACAATACACCAGCCCGCAGGCGGGCAGAGATTTTTTCCAGAAGTTGGGCTACCGCACAATTGACCCGCTTCCCCTTGAAATTGACGACCTTCCGGAGAAAGCACGGGAGCCGATTGCCTCAGTCCACCAGTTGGTCAGTGTGGAGGACATCTCGTCCTTCCGGGTGTATCACATTCAACTGAACACGCCCACGGCAAAGCGCAGTCAAATCCGCTACTTTTTGGAGGCGTTCTACCGCAGATATCCGCAGGGGGAGAATCTGTTTGTGTTCTCGGCGAGGGACAACTATGACGAACTTCTCTTTATCTCGCCCCGGCGCCTGCAGGACCCACGGGACCCGATGAAAATCCGCCTGTGGCTGAGGATTTTGCCCGTCCGGAGGGAAAACCCATACCGCACCGACCGGGAAGTGTTAGCCGGCATTCAGGTAAAGCCCGACTACACCGCCGAAAAAATCTGGGAACTTCACGAGCAGGCGTTCAGCGTTCAGAGGGTCAGCAGGCAGTTCTTTGAGGACTACCGCAGGATTTTTGACGAAATCCGGAACCGCCTGCACAAAAGCAATCCTGAAAACGGCGCCGAATGGGCACGGGATTACACCCACACCCTGCTCAACCGCATAATGTTCCTCTACTTTGTCGCACGCAAAAGCGTCCTCAAAGGTCCCGACGGCGGATACGACCGGGACTTTATGCGCCACTTCTGGGAGGCATACAAACAAACCGGTCAGAAGGACGCATTTCACAGGGACTGGTTATCAGTGCTGTTCTTTGAGGTCTTCAACAGAAAGTGGCAGAACCGTGCCGAATACCGAAAGCGCTTTCCGGAATGGGTTATCCGCTCTTTTTCCGATGCCGTCCACCTCAACGGAGGGCTGTATCGCCGCACCCGCCTTGACGAACAACTGTTCAACTACCTTCCCGATGAGGTCTTTGCCCTGTTGTTTGACAGATGGTATGACGGCACCTTCCCCGGTCTTTTTGAGCGCTACAACTTCACCGTGGTGGAGACCAGCCGGTTTGACGAGGAGGTCGCCGTTGACCCCGAGATGCTCGGCACGGTCTATGAGCGCCTCGTCAATATCACCTACGAGGAGGACCTTCAGGCAGGAATTTTCTACACCCC
>JAMOPH010000290.1 GCA_027064665.1 bacterium
GGCGACGGAGTCCCGATGGATCCCGACGACCTGAATGGGGTTGACGACGACGGCAACGGATATGTTGACGATTTGATTGGCTGGGATTTTGTTGACGACGATAACGATCCGGATGATGAATCCTCAGGATATGCCACCGGACACGGGACAATGTGCTCGGGGATAATCGCCGAGGTTGGGGACAACCACATAGGCGGCGCAGGAGTGGTCTGGCACACTCAAATCGTCTGCCTTCGCTCGGATGAGGACTCCGCTCATATTCAGTCGGCAATTATAGGGGCTATGCAGTATGGT
Source organism: bacterium (assembly GCA_027064665.1). Lineage (GTDB taxonomy): Bacteria > UBP14 > UBA6098 > B30-G16 > B30-G16 > JAMOPH01. The sequence goes on from JAMOPH010000290.1 coordinate 295, forward strand.
ATAGAAAAAGGAGTGGACATATATAATCTATCCTACGGTGGATATTCGCACTCGCCGGCGGCTCCGTATTATCAGGCGGCATACAATTTGAGCAATGCTGTTTTGGTTGCCGCGGCGGGGAATGACAGCACTTCGGCAATTTCTTACCCGGCGGGATATTCCTATATCCTTGCCGTGGGCTCCACAAACAGATATGACCAGCGCTCCTGGTTCTCCAACTACGGCACCTGGGTTGACCTTATGGCGCCGGGGGAACACATCTATTGTACCACAGTGGACAGCAGTTATGAATCCCCCGACGGGACTTCAATGGCGGCGCCGGTGGTCGCCGGTGTGGCGGTGCTTCTGCGACACGAGTTCCCCGACTCAAGCAACGAATTTATATATCAAAAACTCCGTGAGGGCACTGACAACATTGACAGCCTCAACCCGCGATATGAGGGTCTGCTGGGCACAGGAAGGATAAATGCGGCAAAGGCGCTGTTCCAGTGGCGATTCCCGTTCATCACAATTGATTCCTTCCGGGTGGCTGACACCGACGGCGACGGGAGAGTTATCGCCGGCGAGGAAGGACGACTGTATCTGTATTTCCACAATGAGGAGGGCTGGCAGCCCGGCGAGGACATCTCAATAACTGTCTCCTGCGATGACCCCCTAATAAGTTTTTCCGACAGCACCGTATCGCTGGGCGATATCGCTCCGGGAGCAACCGCCTCAACCGAATCCGACCCCATAGTGTTCACCGTTGAGGACAGTCATTTTGAGGGGCATTATGTCAGATTTGCCGTGCGAATCGCAAGCGGCACCACCGATTATCGCAAAACCGAGTATGTGAATGTGAAAATAGGCTACTCGCCGATTCTGGTCTATGACTGCGACGCCGAGCACGCATACTCTGAATTTCTGACCAACACCCTTGCGGCTGGCAAAACGAACTACGATGTCTGGAAACGCTCCGAGCGGGGCGAACTACTTGATGAAACACTCGCAAACGAATATTTCCGGGTGATTTTCGTCTTCGGCGGCAACGACGACTCGCAGATACTTTCGGATGAGGAAATCAATTTCCTTGAGGACTTTATGGACGCCGGCGGAAATGTGATTCTCACTTCGCAGTATTATCCCGACAGTCTGGCGGCAAGCCACCCGGAGTTTCTTGAGGAATATTTCGGCGCCCAGCACGACGAGAACAATGTCAACAGGATGTGGGGGCTTTATGTAGAAGGAATTGATGGGGATCCGATCTCTGATGGTGTTCTGCTAAAGGTGATCACCAGCGCCGACGCCGCAAACAACCAGTATTCCTTCGGAACGGCATACCCCACCGGAACGGGGGTTGGCTTTTTGCGGTACAGGTCGGATTCTGTGGAGACAAGATACGCCGCCATTCGCAATCAACTGCCCTCGGGGGCGAAGACAATCCTGATGGAGTTCGGCATTGAGGGAATCTGCAACGGCGTGGCGGGATTCACATACAGGGATTCTCTGGTGGCATATATTCTGCGGTGGATGGGCGAAGAGTATACATTTG
>JAMOPH010000291.1 GCA_027064665.1 bacterium
CGGTGAGGCACGGGTCGCCATAGACGAAGGCAGAATCGCCCACAAAAAGTTGGATTGAGTTGGTATCCAGCCCGGAGCCCTCATCGTCAATGCGGCAGGAAAGTGCAAAGTGCGGCGAGGAAATCACCTCGTCGGGCGCAGGGGTCTCGCCCCACATAAGCGGCGGAGTGCGATCAATGTAGAACCGCCAGGAAATCGGTGCGCCCTCAAGCGGATTGCCGAAGACATCATCGGCAGAAAGTAGGTCAACATAGACGGTCTCGCCGTCGGCGAAGGGCGCAGAGGGCACAAAAATCAGCGTCGGCTCGCTCCACGACACCTGCGGACTGTCAACGGTGAATTCTGTTCCATTGACCCTCAACACGATGGACGAATCCACCACGCCGTCGGGGTCGGTTATGGTGATTTCAATGTATTCTGAGTCGCACGAGGACCAGGTGCCATCGGTTGGGTGAACCACCACCGCCGATGGACCGGCGCAGTTGTGCGCATTGACGAAAACCGTATCGTAAGCCACACAGCCCAGAGAATCGGTGACCATAAGGACATAGGTCGTGGGACCATCCGGCGAGACAGTGGGGTGCTCCTCGGTTGAGGAGAAGGAGCCGTCGGTGGAGGTCCACTGATATGAATACGGCGGGGTTCCGTTGTATGCCACGGGATCTCCGCCCAGCGTGACAGAGGAACCGATGCAGATTTCTGTGTCCGGTCCGGCGTCGGCGACAAGGGAGCAGACCATCGCCACCACAAAGGTCCAGCAGGTGTCAAGTTCATTGGGTTCGCACAGGTCAGGGGAGTCCCACGCATTGACGCACACCTGAACATCCTCATCGGGAGGGTAGAAAATGCCGGCGCACTCAGCGTCAAAGGCAAATGTCGTGCCGTCAAAACTCACACATTCCGAGGAGACTGTCAGCGTGATGGAATCGTCAACAGTCACCACCAGTGAATCCAAGCCGGTGACATCATCGGTGATGGAGAACGAGAACGACGGGGCAAGAGTGTAGACGGTGTCGCTGTCGGCGGGGTCGGTCGCAGTCAGATACGGGGGAGAGAAATCTGTGATGAAGCAGAAATGAAGCGTGTCGTCCATCGGGGCGCCGTAGATATCGGTCGCCCACAGGTCCACACAAATCGTGTCCGCATCGGGCCAGGAACCGCCTAAAAGGTCAAAGGTCAGCGTGCTGTCGTCGGGGTTGTAATTCAAATACGACGAATCCAGCGTGTGGAGAACGCCGTCAATGTATAACTCAATTGAACTGGTGTCCACCGGGTTTACGCTTCCGAAAAGTTTTATGATGATTCTCTGGTCCTCGCAGGCGGTGGACTGCATATCGGTGGGCTCCACCGGATACGCCACCACATTCCCGGTGACGACGACAAAACTCCAGCAGTATGAGGTGTCGTTGGGCGGGCAGTATGGATAGTCCGGCGTATCCCACAGCGAATCAAGGCAGACGGTAACAGTTCCGCCCTCGGCGGCGGTGAAGCCCGATATGGTCAGGTTCGGGTCGGACCAGTCCACGGTGAAAGTGTCCACCGGCGTCCCGTTGACATAGACCGAGATGTAGCCAAACGAGGCGGTGTCCACCCCGGCGGGCGAATCGGAGACCTCAATGGTGACAGTTGGCGAGGGATTGAGGACTGAACTTCCCGGCGCCGGGTCGGTCATTGCCGCATAGGGTGGGTCGGCGTCAACAATCACAGAGCAGGAAACCGTATCGCCGCTGCATCCCTGAAAGTCCCGGTATCCCACCAGTTGGACTTCCACCGTGTCGCCGGTGTGGAACGAGGACGGCGGAGTGATGGTCAAAATCGTGTCGG
>JAMOPH010000292.1 GCA_027064665.1 bacterium
CGATGACGACGGCGATGGTATATGGGAGATTGTGGTGCCGCTGCCGCCGGGAAGATATCAGTATAAGTTCGTGATTGACCACGGCGCAAGTTGGGTGCAGGACCCCAACAACCCGCTCAAGGACTATGAGGACGGAATAGAAAATTCCCTCTTGATTGTTGAGGAGTAAGTTCGTAATTTCACGGGACGAGTTTTTGGGGAGGTCTGTCTGTGTATGCCAAGGTGAAATCTGCGGCGCTGTATGGCATTGAGGGATATATCGTTGATGTGGAGGTGGACATTCAATATAAACTGCCCGCCTTCTCGGTGGTGGGACTTCCCGAGGGCGCTGTCAGGGAAAGCAGGGAAAGAGTAACCTCGGCGATAAAAAATGCCGGCTATCCGTTCCCGCAGGGAAAGGTCACCATAAATCTTGCCCCGGCGGATATCCGCAAGGAGGGAAGCCATTTTGACCTGCCTATGGCTATCTCAATCCTTGTCGCCACGGGCTATGTTGTCCCCGCAGACCTTGAGGATTTCGTAATTGTTGGCGAGTTGGGGCTTGATGGCTCTGTCGCCGAGGCGCGGGGTGTTCTACCGATGGCTATCGCCGCCCGGGATGAGGGAATCCGCAATATGATTGTCCCCCGTCCAAACGCCCGTGAGGCGGCTGTTGTTGGGGTCAATGTGTATCCTGTGGAGAAACTTTCCGATGTGGTTGAGATCCTTGAGGGGAAAAGCCCGATTTCGCCGTATTCTCTGAATATCCGTGAGATTTTTGAGATGGAGAGCGGGAAATCCTATGTGGATTTCTCGGAGGTTCGTGGGCAGGAACACGCCAAGCGTGCGCTGGAAATTGCCGCCGCCGGCGGGCACAACCTTCTGATGATAGGTCCGCCGGGTTCGGGAAAGACAATGCTTGCCCGCAGGTTCCCCACTATTCTGCCGCCGATGACCCTTGAGGAGGCGCTGGAAACCACAAAGATTCACTCTGTGGCGGGGATTTTGCCACCGGATACTGCTTTGATTACGGAAAGACCGTTCCGCTCGCCGCATCACACGATTTCGGATGCCGGGCTGATTGGCGGGGGTGCATACCCCCGCCCCGGCGAGGTCTCGCTGGCGCACAACGGCGTGCTGTTTCTGGACGAACTGCCCGAGTTCCGCCGGAATGTCCTTGAGGTGTTGCGCCAGCCCCTTGAGGACGGCGTGGTGACTATTTCCCGGGCGGCGATGAGTTTGACTTTCCCGGCGAGGTTCACCCTCGTGGCGGCGATGAACCCCTGCCCCTGCGGATACTACGGCGACCCGTATCACGAGTGCACCTGCACGCTGACGCAGGTGAAAAACTATAGGGCAAAAATCTCCGGTCCGCTTTTAGACAGGATTGATATGCACATTGAGGTGCCGTCGGTTCCGCTGGACAAACTTGCCGGCGAACCCACCGGCGAAAAGTCCGAGGAGATTCGCGCCCGGGTGATTGAGGCAAGGCTCATCCAGCAGCACCGCTTCCGGGGGATAAAGGGGGTTTACGCCAACGCCCATATGACCACACGCCTGATAAGGAAATTCTGCAAACTGACCCCCGAGGGCGAGGAGATTCTCAAAAAGGCGATAACAAGGCTTGGGCTTTCCGCCCGCGCCTATGACCGCGTGCTCAAACTCGCCAGAACGATCGCCGACCTTGAGGGTTCCGAGGATATCCAGCCCCATCACATAGCCGAGGCGGTGCAGTATCGTAGCCTTGACAGGGAATACTGGATGTGAGGTGGTGTTAAAAATCTTGAAAATCCTTGCCAATTTCCCCGGTCAATTTTATCTTGACTTTCACCGTTTTTGAGAGATTTTTATTAAAAATTTGGGAGGGGATTTTATGCGCAGGAAGGCATTATATCTTTTGGCAGTGGTGTCCGTTGTGGTTATGATGGTTGCCCTTGGGGGTTCGCAGGAGATAAAGGGACCCCGGATTGAGATTGACGAGTCCAATTTTGATTTCGGCTTTGCCCCCGAGGGGACATTTATGGTTCACGAGTATGTGATAAGGAATGTTGGTGATGAGCCATTGATAATAAAGCGTGTGAGGACCACCTGCGGTTGCACCTCTGCGCCGGTGAAAAAGACCAGGATTGACCCCGGCGATTCCACCACCATCACCATCATCTTCAACAGCACGCGGTATTTCCACAAGACCTCAAAGGCGGCTATTATATCAACCAACGACCCCACAAGACCATCGGAGAAAATCACATTCATCGCCAATATGGACACCACAAGCCCCCGGGCTATTACTCCCGAGCCGCGCAAGATAAATCTTGGCAAGGGTGACACTTTCAAGAGAACCGACAGCGTGTTCGTGCAGAATATCTCCGAACAGCCGGTGACGCTCAAACTGGTGGACTACTATAAGGAATACCTCAAAGAGCCGCTTATAAAATCCCAGGCGAATCCGCAGGTGACCGGTGAGGTTACTATAAAGCCGGGGGAGAAGGCTGTTATTGTAGTTTCCGTGCGGGATGATTTGCCGCCGGCGGAGATTGTGAGGGCGTCGTTCACGGTGGCGGCGCTTGATGCCAATGGAAAAGAAGTCACAAGAATCACCGTCCCTGTTTTTGGTATAACCAAGAAGTAGGGAGCAGGATGGTGGGGCGGATAGGAAACAAATTGCTTTTGGTCGGAGTGTTCATATGCACCGTTTCGGTTCTGGGTGCGGTGGATGTTGATATATTCTATTCCAAGTATTGTGAGCACTGTCAGTATATAATTGAACAATTTCTCCCGCCTATTCTGCAAAAATATGGGGATAGGGTAAAAGTTCACAAGTATGAAATTGAGGATAACATAGATAACTACGAACTGTTGCTTAAGCGAGAGGCAAAAGCCGGCGATACCGATAATGAAATCCCGGTGATATTTATCGGCAATCAGGTTCTTGGGGGCGAGGAGGAGATAGAGAAAAATTTTGCTAAAGTTTTAGAGAAAGAACTTGAGCGGGAAAAACTTGCGGCTCATATAGGCGGGGAAGAAAAAAAGCCTGAGGCGGTTAAGCCGGGGACCACATCAGTTGCCCAGCCTGAAAGCGGGAAGGTTGAGGTCGCCTCTGCTGAAAGTGTTTCTGCTCCTCAAAAGCCCACTAAACTTGACACTATATATCTTATGTTTTTCTACAAGCAGGGGTGCACTCACTGTGATAGGGCGAACAAGGATATAAAACTTTTGCAGAGAAAGGCTCCGGAAATTCTTCACGCCGTCATCGTGTATAGGGAATATGATATCGCCGACCGTGAAAGCAAGTTGTTGCACGAGGCTCTGTGCGAGCGCAACAATGTTGATGAGGAGCACAGGCTTGCCACTCCGGCAATTTTTCTAAACGGTGCCGCTTTGATTTATGGCTATAATGTTAAGGGGAGTAGTTTCTACTGGAAAATGGTTGACACCATAAAGGCGCTGGGGGACACCTGCAGAAATGTGGTCTTGTGGGATTCCATCACCCAGGAGGAACTGGCAGCGGCGGAAAAGAGAATTGCCGCACGGTTTTCAAAGTTCAATGTTGTTCCGATTATCACTGCTGGGCTTTTGGATGGGGTCAATCCGTGTGCGTTTGGTGCCCTGATTTTCTTCATCACTTTCCTCACCGTCGCAGAGCGGAAGAAAAAGGAAATTTTGATGGTCGGGCTGGCTTACACTTTCGCAGTTTTTATAACATACTATGCTGTTGGTGCTGGATTTTTGGGATTTCTGGCGGCGCTTCCGATTTTCAGAGTTATTGCCCGATGGGTTTACATCATAACGGCTGTTCTGGCTGTCGGGCTGGGGGTTTTCTCTCTGGTGGATTTTGTCAAGGCTAAGCGAGGCAAACTCAGCGAGATGACTCTCCAGTTGCCCGACAAACTCAAAAAGAAAATCCACAGGATAATTATCTCCGAGAACGAGCCCAGAAAAACCCGCCGAAACTTTCTGGTGGCGGCGTTCACCACCGGATTTTTCGTCAGCCTTCTTGAACTTGCCTGCACCGGGCAGGTCTATCTGCCAACCATAATCTATGTCCTCGGAATTCCCGGACTGCGAACCAAGGCTCATCTGTATCTGCTTCTGTATAATCTTATGTTTATCATTCCGTTGCTGGTTGTGTTCATCATCTCTTATCTTGGCGCAACCTCTGAACAACTCAACGGTTTTTTGAAGAAAAACACCGCTATTATAAAGTTGCTCACTGCCCTGATGTTTTTTGGGATGGCGGCTCTTCTGTGGAGAAACATTCTGGTTGGATAATTCCTTTTGTTATCTTTCCTGCAAACCGCCAAATATTTTTTTGAGTTGACAAATTGGTTTATCGTTTATATGTATTTCAATAGAACAAAACAGATTGCACAAATTATGGAATTGCCAAAGGTGAAACTGCCGGCAAAAATTCCGTTCTCTTTCGGAAAAAAGAAAAAAGCCCGCAAGGTTGCGGCGCTGGATATCGGAAGTTTCGGCGTCAAACTCGTTGAGGTGCTGTTTGATGAGAAGGACAACGCCACGCTTGTCAAAACCGGTTTCCGTTCCCTTGCCGTGGGAACCATTGTTGACAAGGATATCCGTGATAGAGAGGGACTTGTCTTTGCAATTCAAAATTTGGTTGACGAGGTGGACCCAGAAATTACCGAGGTTGGATTTTCCCTTGCGGGGCATAAGGTTTTGGTGGATAAGGTTCAAGTGCCGGCGCCCACCGGTAAAGGGAATCGGGAAAATCAGATTCGTGAGGCGGTTATGGTTGAGGCGGAACAGCGCATCCCCACCGGAATTGACAGTGTCCAACTTGACTTTGTGGAGTTGGGTCCCACAGAGGACGGCAAGAAAATCAATGTCCTTCTTATCGCCGCCAGAAACGAACTTGTTGAGGACTATCTTGGTGTGGTTATGGATGCTGGTCTTGTGCCGGTGGTGATTGACCTTGACTCCATCGCACTTTACAACGCCTTTGAGTTCAACCACGGAATTCCGCAGGAAGGCGGAATAGCACTTGTAAATGTGGGGCACTCTCTGACCAATATGGCGTTCATCCTAAACGGTTCGCTGTTCAGCGTCAGGGATATCTCCAACGCTGCCCGGAGTGTGTGGGACAGACTCCAGACCGAACTTCACCTTTCCACCGATGACCTCAAGGAACTTATGGTGGGCAATATCCCGCTGGAGGAGAGCCCTTCAACCCGCAGGGCGGTCAGCAACGCCACCGAGGACCTCGGAATCGGAATCGGTATGGCGTTTTCATACTTTGAGAATATGACCAACGGCGCAAAAATTGAAAAAGTCTATATGTCCGGGGGCGCCGTGGGAATTCCGTTCCTTGTGGATTCTCTAGCGCAGAAGTTGAATCTGCCCATTGAGTTGATAAACTCGTTTGGAAAGATAAAATTTGACCCTTCTATGTTTGAGGGAAAAAATCTTGACCTTGTTAGGGGTATAAACACCGTTGGAATAGGTGTTGCTATTCGCACAAAGGAGATAGTATGATAAGAATAAATCTTCTTCCTGAGGAGTTAAGGAAGAAGAAAAAGGTTCCGTTTATAGATAGAACTTTTGTTTATGGTCTTTTGGCTCTGATTGGCGAGATTGTTATACTGTATCTGGTTTCTCTTTCCCAGCAGACGAAAATCGCCGAACTTGACGGAGAACTGGCTGAGGCGCAGAGGGAATACGAGAATTACGCGGATGTTGTGAACAAGCAGAAGGAGGCGTTATCTCTGAAGAAAGAACTAACTGCGAGGATGGATGCGGTCCAGGAACTTGAGAACAAAAGGGCTGTGTGGGTGCAGATTATCACTGAATTGAGGAAAGTTATCCCCGACTATGTGTGGTTAGAACGCTTTGAGGAGCGTTCCGGCGGGACATTTTTTGCTGATTGCAAGGGATATACGATGAGGTCTATCGCCACTTTCCTGATAAATCTTATGAATTCTGATATATTCAAGAATGTTCAGGTAGGGACTATAAATCAGCAGAAGATCGGCGATGCCACGGGATACAGTTTCAGCGTGACTATGACTCTTTCGCCGGAGTATAGGGCGCAGGCACTTGGGCATTTTGAGGTGGACACCGCCGCCGTGGAAAAAACTATAAAATCCGGCAAAAAGACAAAAGGGTTTGTTGAAACCACCCGTGAAAAACTCGGTCTGTATGGAAAGGAAGAGGCTAAAAAGATGTTTCAGGGGATAAATGACTAATTATGATTGACTTTTCTAAAATAGATTATAAAAGCCCGACTTTCTTAAAGATTGCTGGAACTGTCGTTCTGTTTCTTCTGATATTATACTTGTGGAACTCTATGTCGTATAAACCCAATAAGAAAGTTATCCAGCAGAAGCAGGAGCAACTTGAAAAACTCCGCAGAGATATTCAAACGGCTAAAAGAGCGGCGAAAAATATTGATAAACTTGAGGCGGAACTCAAAAGACTGTTCACTCAATACAAACTCGTTGAGGAACTTCTGCCCGGAAAACGAGACCTGACCGACTTTTTGAAAAAAATTGACCTTGTGGCTAAACAATCCGATGCTAAATTAGTCAAAATTGAACAGAAACCGTCCCAGCAGGTGGGATATTATTACGAAGACCCGTATAACATTCAGATTAAGACCACATTCCACGGGCTGGGAAAATTCTTGAGTCTTGTGGCTAATCTGCCGTTCACTGCGCTTGTTAGGGATGTCAAAATCACCAGGGCTAACGAGAAAAAATACTCTATAAATGTCTCTATGACTATCGTGGCACATCATATGAAGAGCGAGCAGAGAATATATAAGATTGAGGAGTTGAAAAAGAAAAAACCCGGCGGCAAAAAGAAAAAGAAGATAAGAAGAAAAGCCAAAAAGGTGCCATCGTGATGAGAAAAATTTTTGCAAATATAGCGATAATATTCTATGTCGTGGTGGCTTTTGCACAATATACGGTGGATGAGGTCAAAATTTCCTGCCACAAGGACACCACCACAGTGCAGATATTGACCAGTGCGCCGCCGGATTTCAAGAAATTCGCCATAGAGAACCCGCCCAAGTTGGGCGTGGACTTCTTCAATGCCAAATTCAATCTGCCGCAGAAGGAGTATCTTCAGGTGCCGCCGGGAGTTGTGATGGATGTCAGGGCGTCGCAATATAAGTCTGCGCCGCAGCCTGTGGTGCGAGTCGTCCTTGATTTGACGGAGATGCCCGGCGTGTATGATGTCCATCCCCTTGGCGGAGGCGATGGCGTGGAGATAAAAATCCCCACGCCGGGATACCCCGCGATAAAGGAGTGGACCACCGGACGGCTCGCCCCGCCGGAGACGATGGCGGTCGCCTCCAAAGAATCGGTTGCCGCAGAGACCCTTGCCGCAAAACCGGAATCCCTCGCTGTCCCGGAAACCACCGCCGCAGAAACCGCAAAGGCAGTCCCGGTGACAGAGCAGGTCCCACCCGAACTTGCCGTGTTCCTTCGCCCGGAAACGCTTATCTATAAGGGAATCACCGCCGATAACGAGACAATTGAGGTCGCAAAATACATCAGAAATATGGTGGTCTATACCCCCAGGGGCGAGGACCCATTTGTAACCCCCAGCCCGAGCAAAAGGGTCCCAATAGGGCAGGAGCCTGTTCCCTCGGTGGACAAACTATCTGTGGTGGGTATTGTTGAGATTGGCGGGAGAAAAATCGCACTTATGCAGGATGAAAGCGGGTTCGGTTATGTCATCGGTCCGGGCGATACTGTTGAGGATGGAAGATGTGTTGAGGTCACAGACACCTCGGCGAAATTTGACCTCATTGAGTTCGGTCAGATAAGAAAGGTGGAAATTCCTCTGGTAAAGCCCAAGAAATAGGATTGCAAAATTTGAAATTGTGGTTAAATTTCTGATGAAAATGAGAGGGATTTTGGTCAAAATACTGCTTTTGGGTGCGGTTTTGTTGGGGATTGCTTTTGCGCAGGACACCACGGATATAAAAATTGACAGGGGCATTCCGCCCCAGTGTGAGGAGTGTGGTCCCTGTCCTCAGGAGACACCCCCGGAAAATCCTGTCTGCACTTGCTTTGACAAACTCGTGTTTCAGGATGCCGATATTAAGGCAGTTTTTGCTCTTCTTGCCGACACCGCCAATGTCAATATAGTCGTTGACCCCGATTTGAAGGTAAAGGTCAACTTGAGGCTTGAAAATGTCTCCTGGTGCCAGTTCTATGGTCTGCTGCTGGATCTGTATAATCTCAGGTCGGTCACCAAAGAGGGATATTTCTATGTTCTTTCCAATGACAAATACTGGACCCAAAGATTCGGGGTCATTGATAATATAAACAAGGAAAAGCAACTTAAAAAGAGGGAGACCAGAATTTTCAGGGTAGAGAATGTCCCCGCCAGCCAACTTGTGGAGCCGGTTCAAACTGCGATGTCCTCGAACGGGAAAATTGTGGTTGATGACGCCTCAAATTCCTTGATTATATCCGACCTTCCCGAAAATTTCCCCGCCATTGAGGCAATGATAGATTCATTAGATGTCCTCGGTCGCCAGATTGAAATCACCTGCCAGATTGTTCAAATTGATAAATCCACTCTTGATGAACTTGGGGTTAACTGGCAGGTGCAGAAGGTTGACGGCGAGCTAACCGCCTCGGCTAATATGAATCAGGTCGGTGGTGCGGGTGCCGCTGCAAGTATGGGAAATTTCACCTGGGGCATAATTTCAGGCGATTACCAGTTTAATATGAGACTTTCGGCGATAATTTCTGAGGGCAAGGGAAGAGTCCTTGACCAACCGCACATCATCACTATGGACAACCTGCAGGCGGAAATTTTCTCCGGCAAACAAATCCCCATCAACACTCAGGATGAGGCTGGGAACATCATCACGCAGATGGTCTCAATCGGCACACGCCTTACGGTCACGCCCCGGATAACCAAGGACGACAAAATCACCCTTGAACTCAATGTTGAGCGGAGCGGCTATGCCTATGCCGCCGGCGGTTTTGAAATCACCACAAGGTCTGCAAAAACCACCCTCAATGTCAAATCCGGCGATATCGTCGTCATCGGCGGTCTTGTGACCAACGAAAAGCAGGAAACTGACTACGGCGTTCCACTTATTAGGGATTTGCCCCTCATCGGGCGCCTTTTCAGGTTTAAATCGCATACTATCAACACCAGTGTTATCACTATATTTATAACCCCGACCATCCTTGATTAAGAAAAGGAGAGGCTATGCAGGTGTTAGGTGTTATCCCCGCAAGATACGCATCCACGAGGTTCCCCGGCAAGATGCTGGCGCCCATTCTGGGCAAGCCGATGGTCCTGTGGGTGGCGGAAGCCGCCGCAAAATCCAAACTTTTAGACCACTTTCTGGTCGCCACCGACGATGAGCGAATCGCAGATATCGCCGAGCACAACGGCTACGATGTCATTATAACCTCGCCATCCTGCCGCAACGGAACAGAAAGGGTCGCCGAGGTCGCTAAAAAACTTCACCTGTATGAGATTCTGGTCAACATTCAGGGCGATGAACCCCTCATCACCGGCGAGATTATTGACAAAGTCGTTGAGGACCTTCTCAATACCCCCGAGGCGGGCATATCCACAGGTTATGTCCCCATCCAGTCCGAGCGGAAGGCGAAGGACCCCAATGTGGTCAAGGTCGTCACCGACAAGGACGGTTTTGCGCTGTATTTCTCCCGTTCCGTCATTCCGTTTCAGAGGAATGGGATAGTCAAGCCCAGGCGCCACATCGGGATTTACGCATACCGCTGGGAGGAGATAATTCGCTACTCCCG